>NZ_SMMD01000411.1 GCF_009711475.1 Fulvivirga aurantia | reverse complement strand
CGATATACTTAGTAAGATTCTTCCTTCGTCCGAATGACCTACCTGTAAGACTTGTTTTATAACTTTTGAGACAGCCTCTTTTTTATACTCTACCAGTCTATTTCTTTTTCTCCTCTACTGCGAAGGTATTCATTAGTTTTGCTAAAATGTTGGTTTCCAAAAAAGCCTCTATGAGCGGCAAAAGGAGAAGGGTGTGCTGACTTCAGTACAAGGTGTTTGTCATTATTAATAATGGCACCTTTTTTTTGAGCGTAAGCTCCCCATAGTAAAAAGACCACCCCTTTTCTATTTTCTGAAATGGACTTGATTACAGCATCTGTAAACTCTTCCCAACCTTTATTTTGATGAGAGCCCGGAGTGCTTGCTCTCACGGTGAGTGTGGCATTGAGTAAAAGTACACCTTGCTCTGCCCATCGCTCTAAATTGCCAGAGGCTGGTATTTCTTTGCCTAAATCGCTGTTAATCTCTTTAAATATATTGAGAAGTGAGGGAGGCTTTCTTACACCGTCTCTCACCGAAAAACATAAGCCATTGGCCTGACCAGGGCCGTGATATGGATCTTGCCCTATAATTACCACCTTCACCTGATCAAATGCACAATGATCAAAAGCATTAAAAATCTCTTTACCTGGAGGAAAAACTGTGTGCTGCTTATATTCTTTTTTAACAAAATCCACCAAATTTGTAAAATATGGTTTTTCGAATTCGTCTGATAACTTGTTTTTCCAGGATTCAGGAATTTTTACTTCCATAAAATTTAGTTAGGCTTAATATTTAAATTTAAAACTTCTTAACTTACTTTTTCGTTTTCGTTTTAGGAAACGGCAAATCTACAATGGTTACTGAAATCACAAAAGGTATAAAAGTATGTGTTGAAACGGAGTACCAACCCTCCTATTCCAGCCCAAGTCAATATCACTATGTTTTTACCTACAAAGTAACCATAGAGAACCAGAGTGAGAATACGATACAATTATTACGCAGACACTGGTTTATACATGATGCTGGTTACAACGTGCGCGAAGTTGAAGGCGAAGGAGTTGTTGGTCAGCAGCCGATTTTAGAACCAGGGCAATATCACAAATATGTATCTGGTTGCAACCTTAAATCAGGGTTAGGTAAAATGGCGGGCACATACCTTATAGAAAGAATTGTAGATGGACATCGATTTAAAGTTGGCATTCCTCAATTTAATATGATCGCCCCTTTCAAAGACAATTAATGTCTAAATTCCATCAGGCCAAAAGCTTTTTATCTTACTGGCTCAATGCTGTAAACGAGCATTCATTACATGCTCCGTTTATTTATGATTTATTTAAAAAGGTGATTGGCAAAAAACACGATCTTGCCACATACCAGAGTATAGAAGCAATAAGAGATAATCTGTGTAGAAGCACTCATACGGTAAATATTAAAGATTATGGAGCTGGGTCAGGGATTGATAACGGGAGTACCAGAAAAGTGGCTGATATCGCCAAATATGGCATAACAAAGCCAAAATATAGTAGGCTACTTGGCGAATTGATAAAATTTACTGAAAGTCAATCCATTCTTGAGTTAGGTACGTCTCTCGGTATAAACTCACTATACCTCTCACAGCATCCCAACACGCACGTAATTACGATGGAAGGTGCTCCAGGATTGGTTAATCTTGCAGAAACTTTGTTTGAAGCTCAAAACAGAAACAATATAAAGGTAGTAGAGGGAAATATTGATGAGAGGTTGGTCGAAGTCTTATCGGCTTCAGGATCTTTTGATTTTGTTTTTTTTGATGCCAACCATACAGAAAAAGCTACTTTACGCTACTTCGAGCAATGCCTGGCCAATAGTAAAGAGGATGCCTGTTTCGTTTTTGATGACATCCATTGGTCTAAAGAAATGGAAAAGGTATGGGCTGCGATCAAGAACCACTATCAAGTGACATTAACCGTGGATGTTTACCAAATGGGTATTGTTTTCTTCAATCCAGACATTAGAAAACAGCATTACGTGCTGCAATATTAAGCCAGTCTGGCTTTCTCCCACCAGTAAGATTTTACTGATTTGATAATCTCTAGTAAATCACTGTATTTAGAAGGTTTGGTAAAGTAGGTATTTACTCCATTTTTATAAGATGTAATTATATCATCCGCACTATTAGAAGTTGAAAATACAATAACCGGAATATGCTTAAAGCGATCATCTTCTTTAATCTCTTTAAGTGCCTGACGCCCGTCTTTTTTGGGCATATTCAAATCTAAAAACACCATGCTCGGTGCATTTACATTGTCCTTTAATTTATCTAAAAGCTCTTCTCCGTCTTCAACAAAAACTAAATCATCACTGGATATCGCATTCTCATTTAATGCATCCTCGATTAATAATCTGTCGTCCGCATCGTCTTCCGCAATTATTATGGATGTAATCTTTATCATACCTTTCTCTTAAAGCTTCGCCATTGATGACGTAATGACAAAGCTACTCTTATAA
>NZ_SMMD01000877.1:6931-12969 GCF_009711475.1 Fulvivirga aurantia | reverse complement strand
TAAAATTGACATAGTTAAATTAACTTTTTAAAGTTATAGTCCCACCTATCCAGAAAGGTGGGACTGCTAAATATTTTATAGAAATTATTTCGAGTAAAGTTCTACGATTAGCTGCTCATTAATGTTCTCAGGAATTTCATCTCTCTGAGGGAAAGCAACTAATTTTCCAACCATTTCACTCCCATCCCACTCTAACCAAGGGAAGTTTTTAGCTCCATGAGAAGCCAAACTATCCGTAACAGCTTCTAAAGATTTAGATCTCTCTCTTACAGCCACAACGTCACCTGGTTTCAATGCTACTGAAGGGATATTAACAATACCTCCATTAACAGTTATGTGTTTGTGAAGTACAAGTTGTCTAGCAGCTCTTCGAGTTGGAGCAATTCCTAAACGAAATACTGCGTTGTCCAATCTTGTTTCTAACAGTTGAAGTAATATCTCACCTGTTACTCCAGACTTTCTTGAAGCCTTGTCGAACAAGTTAGAGAACTGCTTCTCTAATACACCGTAAGTGTATTTTGCTTTTTGCTTTTCCTTTAACTGAACTGCATATTCAGACTCTTTTCTTCTTCTACCACGACCATGCTGGCCAGGAGGGTAGCTTTTCTTCTGAAGAGCCTTACTTGGACCGAAGATTGGTTCATTAAATCTTCTGGCGATTTTCGTTTTAGGACCTCTATATCTTGCCATTATAAAATGTCTTTTCTATTAATATTATTATACTCTTCTTCTCTTAGGCGGTCTACAACCATTGTGTGGTAGAGGAGTAACATCTTTGATTACTGTAATCTCAATACCAGTATTTTGGATGGTTCTGATGGCTGATTCTCTACCAGCTCCAGGACCTTTTACGTATACTTCAACCTTTCTTAAACCAAGATCGTAAGCCTTTTGAGCACAATCCTGAGCTGCCATTTGAGCAGCGTAAGGAGTGTTTTTCTTAGAGCCTTTGAAACCCATTTTTCCAGCAGAAGCCCATGAAATAACCTGACCGGTTGTATTTGTCATGGAGATAATAATGTTGTTAAATGAAGCCTTGATATGCGCTTCACCTATAGCCTCAACTGCTACTACGCGTTTTTTTGCTTTATCTTTTCTTTTTTGTGCCATGTCTTTTAGTTACTATTATTTAGTAGCTTTCTTTTTATTGGCTACGGTTTTTCTCTTACCCTTTCTGGTTCTCGAGTTGTTCTTAGTTCTTTGACCTCGAACAGGTAGCCCTCTTCTGTGTCTCAACCCTCTGTAACATCCTATATCAAGCAAACGCTTAATACTCATCTGTACTTCTGATTTGAGTACACCCTCTACCTTATGATTCTCACTGATAATTGAACGAATCTTACTTGCTTCATCATCTGTCCAATCTTGAGCTTTTTTGCTCCAATCAATGCCAGCCTCAGTTAGTATGTTCTGAGCTGTACTTCTACCTATACCGAAAATATAGGTTAAAGCAATTTCACCACGCTTATTATCGGGTATATCTACTCCTGCTATTCTTGCCATAGTTTAGCCTTGTCTTTGTTTAAACCTTGGATTTTTTTTGTTGATCACGTAGACCTTTCCCTTTCTTCTGATAATCTTGCAATCAGCGCTACGCTTTTTTACTGAAGCTTTAACTTTCATTTCTTTTATTTATATCGATAAACAATTCTTCCTTTTGTCAAATCGTAAGGTGACATCTCTAGTTTTACCTTGTCACCCGGTAAAATTTTAATATAGTTCATTCTCATTTTTCCAGAGATGTGTGCAATTACCTCATGTCCGTTTTCTAATTCAACTCTAAACATTGCGTTAGAAAGGGCCTCACTAATTGTACCATCTTGTTCTATAGATTTTTGCTTCGCCATATTAAAATTTAAAGTTCTCTTCTATATACTTATGTGTTGTTAACACTTCGGTTCCCTCTTTAAAGATCGCCACAGTGTGCTCGTAATGAGCTGATGGCTTCCTGTCTGCAGTTCTTATGGTCCATCCGTCTGCCTCTTGCACCACACTTCTAGCTCCTAAGTTAATCATGGGCTCGATGGCTATCACTAAGCCTTCTTTAAGCTTAGGGCCTTTGCCTCGTTTACCATAATTAGGAACTTCCGGACTCTCGTGTAAATCTCTGCCAAGACCATGGCCTACTAGCTCTCTTACAATACCATAACCAAATTGTTCGGCATGGTTTTGAATGGCATAGGCTATGTCTCCTATTCGATTCCCACAAACTGCTTCTTCAATACCTTTATAGAGCGACTCTTTTGTCACCTTCAATAACTGTTGTACATCATCACTTACTTTTCCCACAGGATAAGTATAAGCCGAGTCACTGTGAAAACCTTTGAAAAAGACCCCACAATCAACTGAGATTATATCGCCTTCTTCCAGCTCGTAATCACTTGGAAAACCATGGACTACATTTTCATTAAGTGAGATACACAACGATGAAGGAAAACCATTGTAATTTTTAAACGATGGAACCCCTCCGTTATCTCTTATATATTCTTCGGCTATTTTGTCAAGCTCTATGGTTTTAACACCCGGCTTAACCATTTTAGCCACTTCACCATGCGCTTTTCCTAAGATCTGCGCACTTTCTTTTATTATCTCTACCTCTTCCTTAGACTTATAATGAATCATTATAACCTAAGCAGCTGCAATTTGAGAACGTCCTTTCACTTTTCCAGACTTCATCATACCTTCATAATGTCTCATTAGAAGATAACTTTCAATCTGCTGTAAGGTATCTAGTACAACACCTACCATAATTAAAAGGGAAGTACCTCCGTAGAACTGAGCGAAACCTGCACTAACACCTGCCTGTACAGCAAATGCTGGTAATACAGCCACTATCGCTAAGAAAATAGAGCCTGGTAAAGTTATTTTTGTCAATACCTGATCTATAAATTCGGAAGTTTGTTTCCCTGGCTTAATACCTGGGATGAAACCACCATTTCTTTTCAGGTTGTCTGCAATATCATTAGGGTTAACCGTAATCGCAGTGTAGAAGAACGTAAACAATAGTATTAAAATTCCAAATACTAAATTGTATTGCCATCCGTAAGGATCTGCAAACGTAGCTCCTATATAAGCTCCTACATCACTGTCTGACCATAAGCCAGCGATCATTGGCGGAATGAACATCAATGCCTGAGCAAAGATGATAGGCATTACACCTGACGCATTCACTTTTAATGGAATATAATCTCTTTTACCACCATACAGTTTATTACCTATAACCTGTTTCGCATACTGAATTGGTATTCTTCGGGTAGCTTGTGTTAACATCACTACTGCCATAACGATGAAGAATAGAGCAACAATTTCTAATACGAACATTAATGCACCACTCATTCCTCTAGAAACAGCTTCACCTAATAATGAACCAGGCAATCTAGAAATGATACCAATCATGATCAGCATCGAGATACCGTTACCTATACCTTTATCAGTAATACGCTCACCTAACCACATACAGAACATAGTACCAGCTACGAGTATAATTACTGAAGATACAGAGAAGAATACTCCTGGGTTGTAAATCGCTTCTGAAGGTATTGTTACCGCCAGGTAGCTACCCCCTTGCGCTGCTGTGATTGCAATGGTTAAAACTCTTGTTATTTGAGTTAATTTCTTTCTACCTGACTCGCCTTCCTTTTGCAACTTTTGGAAGTAAGGGACCGCCACTGTCATCAATTGTATAACAATTGAAGCTGATATATATGGCATTATACCTAACGCAAAAATTGAAGCTCTACTAAATGAGCCTCCAAGGAATGTATTAATAAAGTCAAATATTCCTCCTGATGTACCTTCACCTAAAAGGTCAGGATCTACACCAGGTAATACGATAAAAGACCCCAGTCTGAAAATCATTAGGAATCCAACAGTATTTAGAATCCTAACTCTGAGATCTTCAATCGAGAAGATATTCTTTATGGTAGTAAAAAATTTTTTCATAATTAAAGCTTAGTAACTTTTCCTCCTGCTGCCTCTATTGCTTTTGAAGCAGAAGCAGAAAAAGCATGGGCTGTAACATCAACTTTTGTTTTCAATTCTCCATTACCGAGAATTTTAATCACATCATTTTTACCAGCCAAGCCATGTTCTACTAATGTCTGTACATCGATAGCTTTAACTTTAGCCTCATCGATAAGTTTCTGAATTGATGATAAGTTAATAGCCTTATACTCAATTCTGTTTGGACTAGTAAAGCCAAACTTAGGCACCCTTCTTTGTAAAGGCATTTGCCCACCTTCAAAACCTATCTTTTTTGAGTAACCAGAACGAGACTTGGCACCTTTGTGACCTCTTGTAGAAGTACCACCTCTACCAGAACCTTGTCCTCTACCAATTCTCTTTTTATTTTTTACTGAACCTTCTGCAGGTTTTAGTGTACTTAATTTCATCTGATTTTTATTTTGCCTAACGCCTAATTTAATAGACTCGGATTAATTTTTATATTTCAGTTACGGTTACCAAGTGATTAACTTTATTAATCATTCCTGCTATTTGAGGTGTAAGTTCAACCTCTACCGCTCTATTTATCTTACCAAGACCTAGGGCCTTTATTGTACGCTTCTGATTTTCAGGACGTTTGATCGTGCTTTTAATCTGCGCTATTCTAACTTTTGCCATAATCTTATCCGTTGAAAACTTTAGATAATGAAATACCTCTTTGCTGAGCCACTGTATAAGGGTCTCTCATGTTGGTCAGAGCATCAAAAGTTGCTTTTACCACGTTATGAGGGTTAGAAGATCCTTTAGATTTGGCCAGTACATTGTGTACACCAGCACTTTCTAATACCGCACGCATCGCACCACCTGCGATAACACCTGTACCAGGAGCTGCAGGCTTAAGTAGTACGAAACCACCACTATATTTACCTAATGACTCGTGAGGAACAGTACCTTTAATTACAGGCACTTTTACTAAGTTCTTTTTGGCGTCATCAATTCCTTTAGTGATAGCGTCAGTTACCTCATTTGCTTTACCAAGGCCGTATCCTACAACACCGTTGCCGTCTCCAACAACTACGATAGCAGAGAAACTAAATCTTCTACCACCCTTAACTACCTTAGCAACACGCTTAATGGCAACAACCTTTTCTTTAAGGTCTATTTCACTAGCTTTTACTGATCTTATATTACTTTGAGACATAATGCTTTAAAATTTTAGACCTCCATCTCTGACACCATCTGCCAAAGCTTTAATTTTTCCGTGATACAAGTATCCGTTTCTATCAAAAACGATAGTCTTTATACCTTCTGCAGATGCTTTCTCAGCCAATTTCTTCCCTACATTTTCAGAAACTTCAAGGTTTACCTTGTCGCTTCCTAGCTCTTTAGAGTTAGACATTGCTATCGTATGTCCTTTTGTATCATCTATAAGCTGGGCGTAAATACCTTTGTTACTCTTGTATACAGAAAGTCTTGGCCTTTCAGCAGTACCGTTGATTTTGCGTCTGATACCGCCTTTAATTCTCTGTCTTCTTTTATATTTATTAAATGCCATTTCCTTTATTATTTAGCAGCCTGCTTACCAGCTTTACGTCTAACATGCTCACCAACAAACTTGATACCTTTACCTTTGTATGGCTCAACTTTTCTAAGTGATTTTATCTTAGCAGCTACCTGACCTATTAATTGCTTGTCGGTACCTTCTAATGTAATTACAGGATTCTGACCTTTGGCAGTCTCAGCTGAAACTGATAGTTCAGTTGGTATAGACATCCAGATATTATGTGAATAACCTACACTTAGCTCAAGCACATTATTCTGCGCTGTTGCTTTATAACCTACCCCTACAAGCTCTAGTTGCTTTTTGTATCCTTCAGTTACGCCTTCTACCATGTTATTGACCAAAGAACGGTATAATCCGTGTAGTGCTTTGTGTCTCTTCTGCTCAGTAGGTCTCTCTAAAGTCAACTCACCTTCGTTTTCAACCAATTTGAAGGCAGGGTCAATGCTTTGTGTAAGCTCACCTTTAGGTCCTTTCACCTTCATTTCACCAGATTTCTGGTCGAAAGTGTAGGAAACTCCTTCCTTAAGCTTGA
>NZ_SMMD01000877.1:0-6733 GCF_009711475.1 Fulvivirga aurantia | reverse complement strand
TTATTTATAAATCGTTATTAATATACGTAACACAATACCTCTCCACCGATGTGCATTTCACGAGCTTCTTTGTCCGTGACAACACCTTTAGATGTAGATAAAATTGCTACTCCAAGTCCGTTTAATACTCTTGGTAAAGACTCAGCTTGTACGTACTTTCTTAGACCAGGCTTACTTACCCTCTCTAAGTTTAATACCGCAGGCTTTTTAGTGTCTTCGTTATACTTCAAAGCAATCTTTATATTTCCTTGATTGTTTTCAGTATCCTCAAACTTGTAGTTCAGAATATACCCCTTATCATGAAGTACCTTCGTCATCTCCTTTTTAAGGTTAGAAGCAGGGATATCCACCACTCGGTGGTTAGCCTTAAGCGCGTTCCTCAAACGGGTTAAATAATCTGCTATTGGATCTGTCATTTTTTTCTTTTCTAAAGTAAAATTGCAAACCCGTACTAAACGGGCCTGCAAAGATACATAACTTTATCTTGATTAAAAATAAAAGAGAAACTTTTTACCAGCTTGCCTTAGTAACGCCTGGTATCTTGCCGTCAGAAGCCATTTCTCTGAAAGTTACCCTTGAAATTCCGAATTTTCTCATGTAACCTTTTGGTCTTCCTGTAAGCTTGCAACGATTGTGCAATCTAACCGGTGAAGCGTTTCTAGGTAACTTATCAAGACCTTCGTAGTCTCCAGCCTCTTTAAGTGCCTTTCTCTTAGCAGCATATTTAGCTACTAATTTTTCTCTCTTTTTTTCTCTTGCTATAACAGCTTTTCTTGCCATAATATTTTAGTTTTTGTTTGCGAAAGGCATTCCGAATGCTTTCAACAACTCATAACTTTCTTCGTCAGTTTCAGCAGTAGTTACAAAAGTAATGTCCATACCACTGATCTTATTTACTTTGTCGATACTAATCTCAGGGAAAATGATTTGCTCTTTAACACCTAAGGTATAATTACCTCTTCCGTCAAAACCTTTATCATTTATTCCTTGAAAGTCTCTTACACGTGGTAATGCGATTGACATAAGTCTATCCATAAACTCATACATCTTATTACCTCTAAGTGTAACTCTTGCACCAATTGGCATTCCATCTCTTAACTTAAAGTTTGAGATTGATTTCTTTGCTTTGGTGGCAACAGCCTGCTGACCAGAGATAGCTGTAAGCTCTTCGAGTCCTACATCAATAAGTTTTTTGTCTGCTACTGCAGCACCAATACCTTTGTTGATACATACCTTAGTTACCTTAGGTACCTGCATAACAGAGCTATATTGGAACTTATCCTTAAGCGCAGGAACTATCTCCTCTTTGTATTTATCTTTTAATCTTGGATTAGCCATTTTTTATAATTTCTCCAGTTTTCTTAGAATATCTCTGAAGCTTGCTATTATCATCGAGCTTTCTTCCTGTTCTTGTAGCGTCTCCTGAGGCAGGGTCTACAAGCATAAGATTACTCAAGTGAATTGAAGCTTCTGTTTTCTCAATTCCACCTTCGGGCTTCGTAGCAGAAGGTTTAACATGTTTTGTAACAACGTTTACGCCTTCAACAAATGCTCTATTTTTAGCAGTTAATACTTCTAGTACTACACCGGTTTTACCTCTTGAGTTACCAGCGATTACTTTTACAGTATCTCCTTTTCTAATATGAAGCTTAGGTTGCTTGTTCTTTTTTCTCTCCATGATTATAATACTTCAGGGGCTAATGAAACGATTCTCATGAATTGCTTTTCGCGCAACTCTCTAGCCACAGGCCCAAAGATACGAGTACCTCTTGGCTCGTCTTGAGCTGTAAGCAATACTGCCGCATTATCTTCAAACCTAATGTATGATCCATCTTTTCTACGGATCTCTTTTTTAGTTCTTACGACTACAGCTTTTGAAACTGTACCCTTCTTAAGGCTACTAGATGATAAAGCCGACTTCACTGATACAACAATCTTGTCACCAATGGAAGCATACTTTTTACCTGTACCTCCTAAAACGCGTATGCAAAGTACTTCTTTGGCACCGCTGTTATCTGCTACGTTTAATCTCGACTCTTGCTGTATCATTGTTATTTAGCCTTTTCTATGATTTCAACTAATCTCCATCTCTTATTTTTACTCAAAGGACGAGTTTCAGCGATTTTTACTGTATCACCGATACCACACTCGTTCTTTTCATCATGAGCCGTAAACTTGGAAGTTTTGTTCACAAACTTTCCATACATAGGGTGTTTCTCTTTACGCTGTACAGCAACTGTGATAGACTTTTGCATCTTGTTGCTTACAACTTGCCCTACTCGTTCTTTTCTTAAATTTCTTGACTCCATTTAAATATTATTTAGCAAGTTCTTTAGCTCTTAACTCGGTTTGTAATCTGGCTATCAGCTTTCTTGTATCTCTAATCTTCATAGGATTTTCGATTGGAGAAATCTCATGAGCAAACTTCATTTTTCTGTAAGCTTCTTGCTCACTGGCCAATTTTTGCTTAAGCTCTTCTAGGCTTAGTGCTACTATTTCAGAATTTTTCATTGCTATTATGATTCAACGTAATCTCTACGTACTGAAAATTTTGTTTTAATAGGAAGTTTTTGCTGAGCCAATCTAAGTGCTTCTTGTGCTAATTCCTTCTTTACTCCACCAGCTTCGAAAAGAATAGTACCAGGCCTAACAACAGCTACCCAATATTCTGGAGCACCTTTACCTTTACCCATCCTTACTTCGGCAGGCTTCTTTGTTACCGGTTTGTCAGGGAAGATTCGTATCCAAACCTGACCTTCTCTTTTCATCGCTCTGGTCATCGCAATCCTTGCTGCCTCTATTTGTCTGGAAGTGATCCATCCTGGCTCCAATGCTTTGATACCAAAAGCTCCAAAAGCTATTCTATGCCCTCTTTGGGCAAGGCCTTTTATTCTGCCTTTTTGTTTTTTCCTGAACTTGGTTCTTTTCGGCTGTAACATATCTCTATATCTTTAAGTAAGCAGCTCTTACGCTGCCGTTACATACTTTATTTCTTATTTTCTTCTTCTTTTAGGGCCATCTGGTCTTTTTCTGCCACCACCACGGTTGCTTCCACCACCAGAATTAGATGCTCCTACATTTGGAGAAAGATCTCTTTTACCGTAAACCTCTCCTTTGAAAATCCACACTTTGATACCGATTTTACCATACACTGTGTTTGATTCACAGATAGCGTAATCGATGTCTGCTCTAAGTGTGTGCAATGGAATTCTACCCTCCTTATATTGCTCGGTACGTGCCATCTCAGCTCCACCTAATCGGCCAGAAACTTTGATTTTGATACCTTGGGCTCCAACTCTCATTGCTGAGGCGATAGCCTGCTTCATTGCTCTTCTATAAGAAATACGAGCTTTTAACTGCTGAGCGATTGAATCACCAACTAACTTTGCATCAAGTTCAGGTCTTTTGATTTCAAAAATATTTATCTGAACATCTTTACCTGTAAGCTTCTTAAGCTCTTCCTTAATTTTATCTACCTCAGATCCACCTTTACCAATTACCACTCCTGGTCTGGCTGTGTGTACTGTAAGTGTAATTCTTTTAAGAGTTCTCTCAATAATTACTTTTGAGATTCCACCTTTTGGAAGACGAGCTTCGATGTAGTTTCTGATGTTGTGGTCTTCTACAAGTTTATCTGAGAAGTCGTTTCCACCATACCATGCAGAATCCCATCCTCTTACGATGCCAAGTCTTAAAGCTATAGGGTTAACTTTCTGTCCCATTATTTCTTATCTTCTTTTTTGTCTTTCTTAGTTTTCTTAGGAGCCTCTTTTTTAGGCGCTTCTTCTACAGCCGCCTCAACAGGAGCTAGTGTATCTAATACCAATGTTACGTGGTTAGATCTTTTTCTGATCCTGTGAGCTCTACCCTGCGGAGCAGGTCTAAGTCTTTTAAGCATTTTACCGCTATCGACATAAATCTCCTTGATATAAAGGTCTGCATCTTCAAGATCAACTTCTTCGTTGCCTTGTTGCCAGTTAGATATGGCTGACAACAACAGCTTCTCTAACCTTGCAGCTCCTTGCTTTGGCTCAAACTTAAGTATGTTTAATGCCTTGTTTACTCTCTCTCCTCTGATAAGATCTGCTACCAGTCTCATTTTTCTAGGAGAGGTAGGCACATTATTTAGTTTAGCTACTGCCTCCATTATCTTTTGCCTTTATCTTTTTTACCGATGTGACCTCTGAAATTTCTTGTTGGTGCAAATTCACCAAACTTATGCCCTACCATGTTTTCTGTAACATATACAGGGATGAACTTATTGCCGTTATGCACAGCGAATGTATGTCCAACAAAGTCAGGAGAGATCATTGATCTTCTTGACCAAGTTTTTATTACTGATTTCTTACCTGAGTCATTCTGAGCATCGACTTTCTTTTCGAGCCTGAAATCTATGTAAGGTCCTTTTTTAAGTGATCTTGCCATTATTTTTTCCCTCTACTAATGATTAGGTTGTTAGAATATTTTTTAGGCGTTCTGGTTTTCTTACCCTTGGTATAAAGACCTGTTCTTGATCTTGGGTGTCCTCCAGAAGACTTACCTTCACCACCACCCATTGGGTGATCAACAGGGTTCATAGCCACACCTCTTGTTCTTGGTCTTCTTCCCAACCATCTTTTTCTACCTGCTTTACCTAACACAACATTCATGTGCTCAGCATTAGAAACAGATCCTACAGTAGCCATACAAGTTGCTAACACTTTTCTTACCTCACCAGAAGGCATTTTAAGTGTTACATACTTACCTTCTCTTGCTAAAAGCTGAACGTAAGCTCCTGCACTTCTAGCCATCGCACCACCTTTACCAGGCTTGATTTCGATGTTATGAAGGATAGTACCCAAAGGAATTTTAGAAAGAGGTAAAGCATTACCTACTTCAGGTGCTACATCTTCTCCAGAAACGATAGTGGTACCCACTGTTAATCCCTGTGGAGCTAAGATGTATGACTTAGCGCCATCAGCATAATAAAGTAGAGCAATACGTGCCGATCTTGTTGGATCGTACTCAATTGCTTTTACCGTTGCCGGAACGTCAAATTTATTTCTTTTAAAGTCTATAATACGAGACTTTTTCTTGTGACCTCCACCAAGGTAGCGCATTGTCATTTTACCGGTGTTGTTTCTACCACCGCTACGCTTTTTAATCTTTACCAAAGATTTCTCTGGCGTAGATTTCGTAATTTCTACGAAATCAGGAGCCATTCTATACCTCTGGCCTGGTGTAATTGGTCTTAATTTTTTAACTGCCATCTCTTTCTAAAATTAAATTTCGCTGTAAAAATCAATTACATCACCATCTGCTACGGTTACAATAGCTTTCTTGAATGAAGGAGTTCTTCCCGAAATAACGCTAGATTTTGTGTAGCGAGATTTTGACTTACCAAGGTAAACCATGGTATTTACGCTCTCTACAGTTACTCCGTACATATTTTCTACAGCCCTTTTAATCTCTACTTTATTGGCTTTGCGGTTTACTACGAAACCATACTTTCCTTTTTCGTTTAAAGCAGAAACTTTTTCTGTAACCAATGGCTTTATTAAAACGCTCATTTTTATTTCTTCAATAAGTTATCAATCTTCTCTATTGAACCTTCGCTCAATATGAGGTTATCAGCATTTAACACATCGTAAGTAGTAAGCAAATCTGCTGTAACCACTTTTGTGTTCTTAATATTTCTACCTGAAAGAACTACATTCTTATTTCCTTCAGATAAAACCAATAATGTCTTCTTGTCTGCCAAAGAAAGGGCAGATAACATTTTTAAATACTCCTTAGTTTTTGGAGCCTCAAAAGCAAAATCTTCAACTATTGCTATACTTTTATCTTTAGCCTTGTAAGAAAGGGCAGATTTTCTAGCTAACTCTTTCAACTTCTTGTTAAGCTTGAAAGAATAGTTTCTTGGTCTTGGACCAAATACACGTCCACCACCTCTAAAGATTGGCGACTTAATACTACCAGCTCTGGCAGTACCTGTACCTTTTTGCTTTTTGATCTTTTTAGTAGATCCTGCGATTTCTGCTCTTTCTTTAGACTTGTGAGTACCTTGTCTCTGATTGGCCAAGAATTGTTTCACATCTAAATAAATGGCGTGATCACTTGGATCGATTCCAAATATCTCTTTCGAAAGAGTTACTTTTCTTCCGGTATCTTCTCCGCTATGTTTTACTACTGAAACGTTCATTATTTCTCGAGAATTACAGTTGAATTGTTAGCTCCTGGCACAGAACCACTCACTAAAATGAGGTTTTGCTCAGGGATTATTTTCATTACTTTCAGGTTTACCATGGTAACTCTATTACCACCAGTACGTCCTGCCATTCTCATTCCTTTGAATACTCTTGCAGGAAATGACGCACCACCAATTGATCCAGGCGCTCTCTCTCTGTTGTGCTGACCGTGAGTTCTTTGTCCAACACCACCAAATCCGTGTCTTTTAACAACACCCTGGAAACCTTTACCTTTTGAAGTTCCGATTGCATCTACGAAGTCACCTTCAACAAATACATCAGACACTTTCACTTCCTGACCTAATTGAACACCGCCTTCAAACTCAACTCTGAAGTCTCTAAATTCAACAAGCTCTTTCTTAGGGGTAGTCTGCGCTTTTTTGAAATGCCCTAGCAAAGCCTTAGGAGTGTTTTTCTCTTTACGCTCTCCGTAACCTAACTGAACGGCAGTGTATCCGTCCGTCTCCTCATTTTTTACTTGCGTAATAACGCAAGGACCAGCTTCT
>NZ_SMMD01000513.1 GCF_009711475.1 Fulvivirga aurantia | reverse complement strand
TGACACCTTTCTCATAAAAAGGGGGAAATGGTTTAAGCGTATTTTTAGGAAAATAGGAGGCTGGCCTTTAGCTACAGGTAACTTCTTTCGTAAATTATTTAAAAAGCCTGTAAAACAAAGACCACCAGCACACCATCAAATCAAGCTTAGAAATCTCACCCGGTTTTATTTTAAAGAGAAATTATCTCAGGGTCTGAGTGATCTGCTTGATCATTATTATAAGGCGATTAATCAGACTACCTTATTGGTGTGGCAAATCGATGAGCAAATCGATCATGTAATAGACAATTTTATTGGTGAGGAAAAGGATATCAGCCTGGCAGTGGAGGTATCTCAGCGTGTGCCAGATTCTTTGGCAATGTTGGAGAAGTGCAAAGAAGAAATGAAGGCACTTGCTCATGATATTTTACAAAAACAGGCTGAGCAGTTTGAAGATGCCTATTATAAGGTAGGTACTTTTGAGTTATCAAACAGGCAATTTAATGCGGCTAAAACAGCCAAGCTTCACTATAAAATCAATCAGGGGTATTTGTCTAAGACTAAGGCCTGGAACAATACAGTGATCATACTTTCCGATGACTGGGAGATCGATGCTGAGCTCTATGGAATGATCTACAAAGGCCTAGAGTCTTTTCATAAAAACACAACAATTGTCGAGCGTAGGCTTAAAAAGAATGTACAAGCTGAGATTGATAAAATCTACGATGAGCTTTCTCAGTATAAACAGGAGCTGGAAAAGCATAGCGATGCTGATGACAAAGATTTAAAAGCGTTGCTCGAAACTCAGCGAGAAAAAGTAAACAGACAATTAGAAGACAAATTGGTCGCTCAGGCCAGTGAAGTTATTTTATCTCAAGACCTACCTTCATTAATCAACAGTATTGAAGCTAGTTTAAAACTGGAGATGAAGCAGCTCGAGGAGCGTAGAGCTATAGTAAAAGGTGTAAAATATGATGAGCCTACCAGGTCGTCTTCACTGCACTATATCTCACCAAGAGAGTTGATCAATTTTGAATCATGGCCCAGGTTTCAAGCAGCAATTAAGTCTTGCAAAGTAGAAATTACGGCAAAAATCAACGATTTGCAGCAAGAGCTTTTTCAGTTGAGTCAGATAGCAGCTTTTAACATAGAGTCTGCAATGTCGCTTATCGGAGAGGATGACAAGAAAAACAAACCTTATGATGTTGCTATAGAAGGCATTGACCGTACCATCAATAAAACACAGGCTTTGTCTGAGCACCTTGAGGCGATAAGAAACACAGTAAACAAAGATTTATACATCAGTTTACAAAAGCTCAACAGCAGCCTGGAGCAGTTTACCGATAATGAAAACATCTATGAGATACGCGTAAGGATAGCTAAAGCAAAAGCTATTGAGCGTAGTAAACGGCTAAAAGATGAGTGGGCCAGACGCTTTAGGAATATAGTACCTATTGTCTGGGGGCTGATTAAGAATAATTATAATAAAGGTAATAACCTGGTTCAGGGCTTATTTAAGAAGTATGGCCTGTCTAAGCAGACCACTGCCATATCTACCGAGATTGCAGACTTTTTAGCCGAAGCTCAACTGGCTGTGGAAAGGTTGCCGTTTGTTTATCAGAGGCTTTTCAAGAGCATTCCATTGCAAGACAGTAACCTATTTGAAGGCAGAAAGACTGAATTAAACGAGCTCAACAACGCGTACAATAATTTTATGAAAGGGCGTTTTGCGGCAACAGTAATCACTGGTGAAAAAGGCACTGGAGTTACTACGCTGCTCAATTTTTTCAGCAAAGAACTATCTACTTCATGCGAAATGATTCGACTCGATAGCAAGCGTTCCCTCGAGTCTTCAGACGACTTGTTGGCTTTTTTCTCAGAGTCTCTCGGTAAAAAGTTTGACAATGTAGATAAGCTGGTGGCTCACCTCAACGCTGGAAGTAAGAAAGTCCTGATATTAGAAAACCTCCAAAAACATTATTTGAAAAGAGTAAATGGATTTGAGGCGCTCATCATTTTGGCTGAGATTATTTCTCTTACCAGTAAACACGTATTTTGGGTGACAACCTGCACCATCTATGCCTGGTCTTATTTAGATAAGACGATCAGGCTCTCAGAGCATTTTGGCTACCAAATAGCTATGAATGAGTTTGAGGATGAGATTATCACAAAAATCATTACAAAAAGGCATCAGGTGAGTGGTTATAATTTGCAGTTTGAGCCAGCGACCAACCACCTCAATAGTAAGAAATTTAAGAAGCTCGGTGAAAAAGAAAGACAAGAGCAGCTTCACAAAGAATACTTTAATGACCTGAATAAGATTGTAAAGAGTAACATCGGTTTGGCATTGGTTTACTGGCTAAGATCTACCAAAGAGGTGAGTGACAATACGATACATATTGCTTCTCTCAAAGATTTAGATTTTGGCTTTATGAGCAGTTTGCCATTAGATAAACTACACGCGCTTACCTATTTGCTACTACATGATGGACTATCGGAAGAGGAATTTTGCAAATGTCTAAACAAGAGTTTGGTGAGATGTCGCGCGATACTTTATCCATTGTTTGAAGACGGAATACTCGTGGAGAATAATGGATATTATCTGATAAACCCACTGTTGTATAGGCAGACAGTGGCATTATTAAAATCTAAAAATATCATTCACTAAAGTGAGAACATCACAATATATATTCATCGTTTTTGTCCTGTTATTGGTGTCTCAGGCACTTTCTGCACAGGCAGTAATAGATTCTGTAGCTGCAGCTGCAGATAAAGTAGTGGCGTCTGCAGACAGTACGGTTCAAGCCAAAAAAGCAGCTGACGAGGGAGATAGCATCAAAGATGAGATGCCGTCAATCAAAGACATTGTTTCTTTCGGTAAGATTTTCTGGACAGTAGTATTTGCCTTGGCAGGCTACTTCATTATCAGATTTTTGACGCGTCTGATCGAGCGAATCGCTGAACGCAGTACCAATTATCGAATTACAATCAAGGGATTAGTACCGATTATAAAGATCGCTGGTTGGATTTTCGTCTTGTTTATAATCATCGCTGGTATTTTTCAGCCACCAATTGAGACGGTAATAGCGGTAACAGCCTCTGTAGGTATTGCTGTGGGCTTTGCTGCTCAAGACATACTCAAAAATGTCTTTGGCGGTATTATGATATTATTTGACCGGCCCTTTCAGGTAGGTGATAAAATAGAAGTTGGCGATTATTATGGAGAGGTTGTACAGATTGGCCTAAGATCTACCAGAATAGTAACACCTGACGATTCACTCGTAAGTGTACCTAATGGAGAGTTGATGAATAAATCCGTGTCAAACTCTAACGTGGCTGAGGCCAACTGCCAGGTAGTGGCAGAAATATACTTGCCAATAACTATTGACACCGAGCAAGTAAGGAAAATTGCCATTGAATCAGCACAAGTGTCGCGCTATATCTTTCTCAACAAGCCTATCACGGTACTTTTTTTCAACGAAGTGAAAGAAAGAAGGTC
>NZ_SMMD01000806.1 GCF_009711475.1 Fulvivirga aurantia | reverse complement strand
GAAAGCGGGATTTTAGGACTAAAATGCGGGTTCCAGGTATCACAATACAGACCATGAAAGCTATTGGCTCGTACGGATCCAAGCGAAGCAATCTTACTAATAATGGGTCCAAGCCTGAGAAATATTCAGATAAAAAAAGCTTAGCAAACGTGCGTCTGCTAAGCTTTTAAGGGTCAGGTTGAATAAAATAATATTAACTGGCTTTGTTAAGTTTCACTTTGTTAAACTGATCTTCTTCAGTACTACCATTCATAGCAGTGGTAGAAGACTGACCTTGTTGTACCACATTTTGCACTGTGTCAAAATACTGTGTTCCAACAAAAGTCTGATGTTTAACAGCTGAGAAGCCTTCGCTCTGTAGTGCAAATTCTCTCTCTTGCAGTTCAGAGTAACCGGCCATGCCTCTTTCTTTATAAGCTTTAGAAAGTTCAAACATAGAAGTGTTCAAAGCGTGGAAACCAGCCAAAGTGATAAACTGGAATTTATATCCCATGTCAGCCAGATTTTCCCTAAAAGTTTCCATCTGCGAAACGCTTAATTTAGCCGCCCAGTTAAAAGAAGGAGAGCAGTTGTACGCAAGCATTTGATCGGGATACTCCTCCTTAATGGCTTGCGCAAATTCTTTGGCAAGTCCCAGGTCAGGGTTAGATGTTTCCATCCAGATTAAGTCAGCATAAGGTGCATAGCTTAAGCCTCGGTTGATTCCTTGCTCAAGGCCATTATTTACATTATAAAAGCCTTCAGAAGTACGCTCACCGGTTATGAATTTATGATCTCTTTTGTCTATATCTGAGGTGATTAGGTTAGCGGCTTCGGCATCAGTTCTCGCTACAAGTAGTGTAGGTGTGTTCATGACATCTGCTGCTAAACGCGCTGCTACCAGCTTGTTGATTGCTTCCTGTGTAGGCACTAATACTTTGCCACCTAAGTGACCACATTTTTTAGCTGAAGATAATTGGTCTTCGAAGTGAACACCAGCAGCTCCGGCTTCAATCATCGCTTTCATCAATTCGAATGCATTTAAATTTCCGCCAAAACCAGCCTCGGCATCAGCTACAATTGGTACTACCCAATCGATGTTTGTCTCACCTGTAACACTTTGTATTTGGTCTCTTCTTAATAATGCGTTGTTGATGCGCTTCACCACCTTTGGTACAGAGTCCGCAGGATACAACGACTGATCCGGATACATTTCTCCGGCCAGGTTAGCATCCGCGGCAACTTGCCAGCCACTTAGGTAAATAGCCTCAAGGCCCGCTGCCACTTCTTGTATTGCCTGGTTGCCGGTAAGAGCACCAAGGCCCGCAACAAAAGACTGATTATTGAGTCTTTTCCATAGTTTCTCAGCACCAAGTTTGGCAAGGGTGTGCTCAATTTGCACTGTACCTCTCAATTTGAGTACATCCTCTGGTGTGTAAGGACGTAGTATATTATTCCATCTTGGATTAGTCATCCAATCATTTGTCATTTTCGCAATTTGTTCTTCTCTAGTCATGGGTTTGGTTGTTTAGTCAATTAATTGATACGCTGGTATCGTTAAAAATTCCTTTAATTCATCTGATTTGATTAATTCATCAAACAGTTTTATCGCTTCCGGGAAGCGGCCGTTTGCAAAAGCTTCTTCGCCTATATGTTCTTTAATTTTTTCCAGTTCCTGAAATTTAAGGCTATCGTATAGTTCGTAGGTCATCATGCGACCATCAGCCAGGGTGCAGTCATTTTGTATCCATTGCCAAAGCTGTGTTCTTGAGATTTCTGCTGTAGCAGCATCTTCCATTAGGTTGTAAAGCGCAGCAGCACCTACACCTCTAAGCCAGCTTTCTACATACAATATGCCCACGTTGATGTTAGTGCGTATTCCCTCTTCGGTAATTGTACCCTCAGGTACGCTGAGTAAATCGCTTTCTTCAATCACAACATCGTTCCTTTTAATATGTATCTGATTTCTGGTAGGCATATGCTCATCAAATACTTTCTGTGCCAGACTGACTAAGCCGGGGTGAGCTACCCAGGTACCATCATGTCCACTTCTTACTTCTTGAAGCTTGTCTGCAGTTACCTTATCTATAGCTTTTTGATTTTCGGCTTCATCGCCTTTTATTGGAATTTGAGCTGCCATACCTCCCATAGCATGTACATTTCTTTTGTGGCATGCTTTAATCACTGCAGTGGTGTAAGCTTTCATGAAAGGAACCCCCATGGTCACCTTCGATCTATCCGGTAAGATAAAGTCGCTGTGATTTTTAAATTTTTTGATAAATGAGAAAATATAATCCCAGCGGCCACAGTTTAATCCAGCCGAGTGATCTTTAAGCTCATAAAGAATCTCCTCAAGTTCAAAAGCAGCCGTAATGGTTTCTATCAATACAGTAGCTTTAATCGTTTTTCTAGGGATTTGTAGATAATCCTGCGCAAAAACAAATACATCATTCCATAATCGGGCCTCTTGGTGGCTTTCTAATTTTGGCAAGTAGAAATAAGGACCGCTACCTTTGTCGATAAGTGCTTGTGCATTGTGAAAGAAAAATAGACCAAAATCAAAAAGGCTACCACTAATGGCTTGGCCATCAATTGTAAGGTGTTTTTCATCTAGATGCCAGCCTCTGGGTCTTACAAATAGAGTAGCTACTTCATCATTCAGCTTGTAATGTTTGTCTTTATCAGGATTATGAAAACTGATAGTGCCTCGCACGGTATCGTAAAGATTTACCTGACCATCGAGATTATTCTGCCAGGTAGGGCTATTGCTGTCCTCAAAGTCGGCCATAAATACTTTGGCGCCTGAGTTGAGCGCGTTTATGATCATTTTTCGATCTACCGGACCTGTAATTTCTACTCTGCGATCCAATATATCCTCAGGTAGCGGAGCCACAGTCCATTCTGAAGTTCTAATATGTTCCGTTTCTTTTAAGAATGTAGGCATCACGCCTTGATCCAGATCAAGTTGCCTGCTTATTCTTTTTTGCAATAATTCCAGCCTTCTTTTATTGAAGTTGGTATGAAGCGCTTTTAAGAATAAAAGTGCTTCAGCGTTGAGTACATTTTCGTAAGCCTCGTTGAACGATGCTTTTATTGAGACTTTTTCTGGAGTCTCATAGGTATTGGTGGTTATGGTTTTGAGCATAGGTATTAGGTTTTAGTTCTAAAGAAAGATCTAATATAGAGAAAATAATCAAATAGCGAAAATTCGCTAAAAGAAATTTTACTCAAATATTAAGTATATTTGAACCTATGATGAATGAAAACTTTTCCATCAAGCACATATTTGGACTGAAAGTGCGCGATTTAAGGCTAGAAAGAGGCTTTTCTTTTCAGGAGCTGGCTGCGGAGTCAGGTTTGTCGGTTTCTTATTTAAGTGAAATCGAAAAAGGAAAAAAATATCCTAAGGGAGATAAAATCATGCAGCTTGCTCAGGCACTAGGTGTGAGCTATGACAATTTAGTGTCTTTGCAGGTCTCAAAGAAGTTGCAGCCAGTGATCAAATTGCTACAGTCAGAATTTTTCAAGGAATTTCCGCTAGAGCTTTTTGGTCTGGATGCTCAAAAAATTATTGAGTTGATTTCGGTGTCGCCTGAAAAGATCAATGCATTTATCAATTCTATTCAGGTGTTGTCTAGAAACTACGAAATGGGACAGGAGCACTTTTATTATTCTGCCCTTCGTTCTTATCAGGAGATGCATGATAATTATTTTGCTGATTTAGAAAAAGCAGCATCTGAATTCAGGCAGCAACACAAAGTGGAAGAGATTGCACCGGGTATCGAGGTATTGGAAAGAATACTCAAAGAGGATTTTAATGTTAATATCGATAGAGAAGAACTTGCACAATATGAAGCGCTTAAGCATTTACGCTCTTTTTACAAGTCTTCAGAAAAGCAATTATTAATAAACGTTGGATTAAATGAGGCTCAGGAGCGGTTTTTAATAGCCAGAGAGTTAGGTTTTCAATTTTTGAAACTAAGAATACGTCCAAATGAAACTCCGCCTCAGAAAGAATATCAATTTGAGGGGATTCTTAACAATTACAAGGCTTCTTATTTTTCAGCAGCTCTCTTAATGCCGGAAAAAGAGGTAGTAAATGATACAAAAGATTTTGCTGCACAGACTGATTGGAATGAAAAAAAGCTACTTTCTTACTTAGATAAGTATAAGGCTACACCCGAGATGATTATGCAGCGGCTTACTAATCTATTGCCTATTTATTCAGGCATAAAAGATCTTTTCTTTTTAAGATTCTTAGGTACAGATGATTTTTCTACTTATGAATTAACCAAAGAGCTTCATCTCTCGAGAAATCACAATCCTCACGGCAACAGTTTAAATGAGCACTACTGTAGAAGGTGGATTTCCATTAGTCTAATCAAGGAATTAAGAAGTGTTCAGCGCTTAAAGCACTCTAATGATTATCTGGCTGGGATTCAAATTTCTCAATACCATAACACTTCTGACGAATATTTATGTCTCACTATCGCATTTCCAAACGTTTCTAATCCCAATGAGAGTATGAGCGTAACTATTGGTTGCTATATTGATGAGGCACTTCGCAGTAGAATTAAGTTTTTAGATGATAAAAAAATAAAATCAAGAATTGTAAATACAACATGTGAGCGCTGTGCACTTACCAATTGTAATGATAGAATTGCTCCTCCATATCATATAGAGGCTATGGAGAAGCAAGAGCTTGTGACTAAAGCCATCTCTGAATTGAATGGTGAGTAATTACCATTCCGGAGCAAACTCAGGATTTATGAGTCGCATTTTTCGGTCAAACTTATTGATGGTTTTCATGTCTTCGTCAGATAACTCGAAGTCAAATATCTGAAAGTTGGCCTTTCGGTGTTCAGGACTGCTTGCTTTAGGTATTGCGGACACCTGCTTTTGTTGGATAAGCCACCGCAAGGCTACCTGGGCAGGGGTTTTCCCGTGTTTTTTAGCAATTACCTGCAAATCATTTTCATCCATTGCCTTGCCTCTGGCTAGTGGGCAGTATGCTGTCACGAGCATATCATGCTCTTCTGCTATATTTAATAGTTCTGTTTGGTCAAGAAATGGATGGTATTCTACCTGATTGCAATACAACTCTGCATGCTCTAAAGCTTCACGTAACTTGACAGGAGGAAAATTGCTAACACCGATATGTCGGGTTTTTCTATCAGCACTGAGCTCAAGCATAGCCTGTAAGGTTTCTTTGGTTGGTACTCCTTGAGGAGAAGGCCAATGTATCAGGAATAGATCAACATAGTCAGTCTTAAGCTTTTCCAAACTTTCGTTAAATCTGCTGATAAGTTCATCCGGCTCCAGATGATCCCAATGTGCTTTTGTAGTTAAGAAAATTTCATCTCGATCTATTCCGGAAGCTTTTATGGCATTACCAACAAACTCTTCATTATCGTAAGCCTGCGCAGTATCTATGTGTCTGTATCCAATTTCCAGCGCGTCAGCAACGGCTTTTTCTCCCTCTTTTCCTTCCAATCTCCAGGTACCGAAACCTAATGCAGGTACTTTATCGCCTTTTATTTCTTTAATCATAATTAGTTGATTTTGGTTTTACAGATTAACTAAATGAATGAGGCTTTTGTTTGGGCAGGCTGTGGTGAACCTCAAAACAAAAATGGTCTTCCTTAGTGTAGGAAGACCTTTTTTAAAACCAACTAGACAATAAAAATCAACTACCGCAAGCTTCGCATTCATCAGGATTGTCCAAAGAACAAGCCATATCTGCTCTGTTTTGATCTTCTGCAGTCAGTTGTTGCGGTTGTTGTTTGGCAGACTTTTCAACCGTAAACTGGATTGCTGAAGTTGCAGCTTTTGATCTTAGGTAATACATACCAGTTTTTAGACCTCGTTTCCATGCATAAAAGTGCATTGAGGTAAGCTTACCAAAGTTTGGATCCTGAATGTGAACATTCATACTCTGACTTTGGCAGATATAAGCGCCTCTATCGGCAGCCATATCAATAATTGCTTTTTGAGAAATCTCCCAAACAGTCTTGTACAGGTCTTTAATATGCTGTGGTATTTCCGGGATATTCTGCACCGAGCCGTTAGACTCTATTAATCTGTTTTTCATGTTAGCATCCCACAAGCCAAGCTCTATCAAATCTCTCATCAAGTGTTTGTTTACAACTATAAACTCACCTGATAAGGTTCTTCTAGTGTATATATTAGAAGTATAAGGCTCGAAGCACTCGTTATTTCCAAGAATTTGAGAAGTAGAGGCTGTCGGCATAGGAGCTAAAAGCAATGAGTTTCTCACACCATGCTTTTTCACTTTTTTCTTAAGCGAGTCCCAATCCCATCTGTTAGAATCTGGATTTACACCCCACATGTCAAACTGGAATATGCCTTTCGAAACAGGTGAACCCTTAAAAGTCTCATAAGGCCCATCTTTTTCTGAAAGCTCCATAGAAGCTTCCATGGCTGCAAAGTAGATAGTCTCATGTATGTGCTTGTTAAGACCTTTAGCTTCCTCAGACTCGAATGGCATCTTAAGCAATAGGAAAGCATCAGCAAGTCCCTGAACACCAATTCCAATTGGCCTGTGACGCATGTTTGAGTACTCAGCTTCTTTCACAGGGTAGTAATTTACATCAATAACCTTATTCAGGTTTTTTGTAATTACCTTAGTGATTTCGTATAGTTTTTTGTGGTCAAACTTGCCGTCTTCTGTTACGAATTTTGGCAAAGCAATTGAAGCAAGGTTACACACAGCCACTTCATCTGGGGCAGTGTATTCCATAATCTCAGTACAGAGGTTACTTGATTTAATTACACCAAGATTTTTCTGGTTAGATTTTTTATTTGCGGCATCCTTATATAGCATGTAAGGTGTGCCGGTCTCAATTTGTGCTTCAAGTACTTCAAACCACAAGTCTTGAGCTTTTACTTGCTTTCTAAAGCGACCCTCTTTTTCGTATTTCTCATAAAGGCGCTCAAACTCCTCACCGTAGCAGTCTGCTAGACCTGGTGCTTCATTTGGGCAGAATAGTGACCATGTCTCGTTATTTTCTACTCTTTTCATAAAGAGATCTGAAATCCACAGTGCGTAGAAAAGATCACGTGCTCTTAGCTCTTCCTTACCATGGTTTTTCTTCAAATCAAGGAAATCGAAAATATCGGCATGCCATGGCTCAAGATAAATGGCAAAGCTTCCTTTACGCTTTCCACCGCCCTGGTCAACATATCTTGCCGTCATGTCGAAGTTTCTAAGCATTGGTACAATACCATTAGAAACTCCACCTGTACCTTTTATATATGAGCCTGTAGCTCTTACGTTATGTATGCTTAAACCAATACCACCAGCCGACTGAGATATTTTAGCACATTGCTTAAGTGTATCGTAAATACCATCAATACTGTCGTCTTGCATGGTAAGTAAGAAGCAACTTGAAAGTTGGGGCTTAGGCGTACCCGCATTAAATAAAGTAGGTGTTGCATGGGTAAACCACTTTTCACTTAGCAAGTTGTAAGTTTCTAAAGCCGCTTCCATGTCCTCCTGGTGAATACCAACAGCAACACGCATGAGCATGTGTTGAGGGCGCTCAACGATCTTGCCGTCAATTTTCATGAGGTAAGATCTTTCTAGTGTTTTAAACCCAAAGTAGTCGTAGCTAAAATCACGATCGTAGATGATCGATGAATCTAAAAGAGCCGCATTTTTCTTAATTACCCCATATACCTCTTTAGAAATCAGCGGTGCATTTTCTCCTGTTTTAGGATCGATGTAAGTGTAAAGTCTCTTCATAGTGTTTGAAAAAGACTTACTTGTTACTTTGTGTAAGTTAGATATTGCTATTCGTGCTGCCAGCTGTGCGAAATCAGGGTGCTTTGTGGTAAGCGAAGCCGCTGTTTCTGCTGCCAGATTATCTAATTCTACGGTGGTTACACCATCATAAATTCCGTTGATAACTTTTTTAGCAATATCAACCGGCTCAATGTAATTAGTGTCTAAGCCGTAGCATAGCTTTTCTATACGGGCGGTTACTTTGTCGAATTTTACGGATTCCCGTCTTCCGTCTCTTTTAACTACTAGCATACTTTTGGGGATTTAGAGGTTTGGAATAAGTTTAAAAAATTTTTAAAAGTCTTCGTCTAACGAAAATTTAGGTGAATCATCATCGCTGTTTTTCATAACGCCAGCTTTCTGATAATCGCCTACTCGTTTTTCGAAGAAGTTGGTTTTTCCCTGGAGAGATATCATTTCCATGAAATCAAATGGATTGGAAGCACCATATTCTTTTTTGCCAACAAGCTCATTTAAAAGTCTGTCAGCTACAAATTCTATGTATTGACACATTAGGTCTGCATTCATACCGATAAGGTTTACCGGTAGTGCATCAGTAACAAATTCTTTTTCAATAGCCACGGCATCTTTGATGATCTCGATAATTACGCTATCATCAAGTTTATTTTTGACGTGGTTATTATATAATAGACAAGCAAAATCGCAGTGCAGGCCTTCATCGCGTGATATAAGCTCGTTAGAGAAAGTAAGACCTGGCATAAGGCCTCTTTTCTTTAACCAGAATATTGAGCAGAAGCTTCCTGAAAAGAAAATACCTTCAACAGCTGCAAATGCGATCAATCGTTCCTGGAAGTTACCTTCATCGATCCATCTAAGCGCCCAATCAGCTTTTTTCTTCACGCAATCCATGGTGTCGATGGCATTGAAAAGCTTAGATTTTTCTTTAGGATCCTTTACATAAGTGTCGATAAGTAAAGAATATGTCTCTGAGTGAATGTTTTCTATAGCAATCTGAAAACCGTAGAAGAATTTTGCTTCTGTATATTGTACTTCGGCCACAAAGTGCTCGGCAAGATTTTCGTTTACTATACCGTCACTGGCTGCGAAAAAGGCTAAGACATGAGAAATGAAATGTCTTTCTCCATCATTCATATTGCCCCAATCTTTCAGGTCCTGGCTTAAATCAATTTCCTCTGCAGTCCAGAAGCTCGCTTCAGCC
>NZ_SMMD01000938.1 GCF_009711475.1 Fulvivirga aurantia | reverse complement strand
CGTTGTATTTACAGGCTGTGGTAGTAAATCGGCTGATACGGCTGAAGAAATGCAGGAAAGCCATACAGAAGGTGAAGAAGGTGGCCACAGTGAAGAAGAAATGGGCGTGGTATACTTGTCTGACCTTAAGTTTAACAGTCTCAAGATGAAATTAGACAGCATTCCCATGCGGGCTTTATCCGGGGTGGTAGAAGCCAACGGACAACTGGAAGTGCCCCCTCAGTATGAAGCCACGGTAACGGCCATACTAGGTGCAAACGTGACTTCAATCAAAGTAATTGAAGGGGATAAAGTTAAGAGAGGGCAAGTATTGGCCTACATTTCTCATCCTAATATTACCCAGTTGCAAACCAATTATGTTAAAGCTTATAGTCGACTGCAATACCTTGAGAAGGAGATGCAGCGGCAAAAAAGGCTGTATGAAGAAGAAGTAGGTTCTGGAAAAGC
Source organism: Fulvivirga aurantia (assembly GCF_009711475.1). GTDB lineage: Bacteria > Bacteroidota > Bacteroidia > Cytophagales > Cyclobacteriaceae > Fulvivirga > Fulvivirga aurantia. The sequence goes on along the minus strand of NZ_SMMD01000938.1, from coordinate 22,106 downwards.
CTATCAGGAAACCCTGGCCGATTACCAGTCTATAAAGGGTGAGGTCAAAGGATTAGAGGCTCAGTTAAGGCAATTGAGTATTAATGTTAAAACAGTAAAAGAGGGTGACATTTACCAAAATGTGCCAGTAGTCAGCCCCATTGACGGCAACATTGAAAAAGTGTTGATACAGGTAGGGCAATTTGTAGAACCCCAAACCAAAATGTTCATGATTGTTAATACAGAGCATGTGCATGCCGACCTGATGGTATTTGAGAAAGATGTATATAAGGTGAAAGAAGGACAAAAAATTTCTTTTACTATAGAATCGGTTCCGGACTCTCAGCTTTCAGCAGAAATTTATTCGGTAGGTAAAAAATTTGAGCAAAATCCCAAGGCGGTGCATGTGCATGCCGAAATAAAAAGTAAAGAAGATTTTCTAATACCGGGTATGTACATCAATGGAAAAATCCATACTGAAAGTAAAACAGTTAAGGCACTGCCGGAAGAAGCCATTATTGAAGAGGAGGGTAAGCCCTACATCTTTCTGGCTGAAGCACGAAAAGAAGAAGAAGGAGAAACAGAATGGGAATTTAGGCCGATAGAAATAAGAACTGGTGTTAGCAATGATGGTTGGGTAGAGATCAACCTGTTGGAACCTTTGCCGGAGGGAGCGAGGGTAGCCTGGAATAATGCTTATTATCTAATTGCAGAAATGAAAAAAGGCTCCACTGAGCATGGCCATTAATATAGAAGAATCATGATCAGAGCATTAGAAGAAAATTTAAAATCACACGAAATTAAGCCAACAGCCATGCGTCTGTTGGTTTTAGAATACTTGCTTGAAAGAGATGCCGCAGTGAGCCTTACGGATATCTATGAGGCATTTGAAAAGTCTGATCGGACAACTCTTTACCGAACATTGAAGGTGTTTGAAGAAAATGGCATGGTACATAGCATTGATGATGGTACCGGTGTGCCCAAATATGCTTTATGTGAAGATGGGTGTAAATGTGAAATAGAAAGAGATCTGCATTTACATTTTCACTGCAGAGTATGCGGACAAACCAAATGCCTTACCAGCTATAAAATACCCAATATAGAGTTGCCTGAACGATATCAACCTGAAGAAGCCAATCTGGTAGTGAAAGGAGTTTGTGATGTCTGTTCAAGCATTCCAAAAAGCGATTAACATGAAAAAACTACAAGTACAAATACCGGTGATGCTGCCGGAAGTACCGGATGAAAAAGATCAATGTGTAGATAAACTCATCGGCCGCCTTCAGGATACCCAAGGCCTGGAAAAAGTGCATGTGGCTGATGAAACTGATAATGGTGTTCCACAGCTCTGCTTTCACTACGATCCTGAGGTGATATCCATTGACCTAATCCAAAAATTAGCGGAGCAAACCGGGGCAGAAATCACCAAGAAGTTTGGCCATAAACTCATAGAAGTTGAGGGGATACGGCACACTCGGCATGCCCGTAACTTTGAGCGAAATCTCCGGAGCAAAGAGGGGATTTTGGAAGCCTCCGTCTCAGGCTCCGGCCTGGTGCGTTTGGAATTTGATACTACCAAAATAGATGAAGCGGAGATACTGAAATCGTTAAGGAAAGAAGGGCTGGACATCCCCGATACACGGGTAAGTGCAGAGCGATTTTTACAGCAGGCCAGCAAATCTGAAACAAGGGAAACTCAGGAAAAAGAACATGATCATGAGGAAGGGGAAGATCACGACCACTCACACGGAGGCATTTTCGGCAAAAATACCGAGCTGATTTTTTCTATCATTTGCGGGGCACTGCTCGGCATTGGTTTTGGGCTTTCTTATGTAGAAGCTATTCCTTCATGGGTAAGCTTGACGCTCTACATCGCAGCGTATTTCTTTGGTGGTTTTTATACGGCTAAAGAAGCGGTAGAAACTGTTTCCAAAGGAGGCTTTGAGATTGACTTTCTCATGCTGGTGGCAGCCATTGGTGCGGCTATTTTGGGTGAATGGGCGGAGGGTGCTTTACTGCTGTTCCTCTTCAGCATGGGCCATGCCCTGGAGCATTATGCCATGAACAAAGCCCGCAAATCCATTGCCGCCCTGGCAGAACTGGCCCCAAAAACCGCATTACTCAAAAAGAACGGCAAAACTAAGGAAGTGGGCATTGAGCATTTGAGCTTGGGAGATATCATCGTGGTAAAGCCCAACAGCAAAATTTCGGCTGATGGTGTAGTAGTAGATGGCACAAGCAGTGTGAATCAGGCCCCAATCACCGGAGAAAGTGTACCAGTGGACAAGGAACCGGTGGATGATCCCGACAAGGACTGGTCACAGGTAAGCGAAATAAAGGATGAAAACCGGGTGTTTTCCGGTACCATCAATGGCAACAACTCGCTGGAAATAAAGGTGATCAAAGAAGCTAAAGATTCTACTTTGTCACGGCTGGTGAAGCTGGTCAATGAAGCACAAACCCAAAAGTCGCCCACCCAGCGGTTTACCGATAAGTTTGAGAAATATTTTGTGCCTTCGGTGCTGGCCTTAGTAGTGCTGTTGAATTTTGCTTTCTTGGTCATTGATGAAACTTTTAGTGAAAGCTTTTACCGATCTATGGCCGTGCTGGTGGCAGCCAGTCCCTGCGCCTTGGCTATTTCTACTCCGAGTGCTGTTTTGAGTGGGGTTGCCCGGGCCGCCAAAAGCGGTGTGCTCATTAAAGGTGGGCGGCCACTGGAAGACCTGGGTGTGCTCACGGCCCTGGCTTTTGACAAAACCGGTACGCTAACCGAAGGAAAGCCAAAACTTACCGAAGTAATTACCCTGAGTGAAGTGAGCGAAGAAGAACTGTTGAAAACCGCCATTGCTGTAGAAAATCTCAGTGATCACCCTTTGGCTAAAGCCGTAGTGCGTGATGGAAAAGAGCGCCTGAAAGCTGCCAATATACCTCAGGCCGAAGATTTGGAAGCCGTACTCGGAAAAGGCATCAAAGCAAATTTGAATGGCGATAAGATTTACATTGGTAATCTAGACTTGTTTGAGTCGCTGGATGATTACAAACCATCTAATGACATTGAAGAAAAAGTAAAGTCATTGGAGTCAGCCGGTAATACCACCATGCTGATCCGGCAAAATGACAGCTACCTCGGCATCATCGCCCTGATGGATACCCCGAGGGAAGAAGCGAAAAATACCCTGGAGCGGTTGAAAAAGATTGGTATCAAACGCATGATCATGCTTACCGGAGACAATCAGAAAGTGGCCGATGCGGTAGCTAAAGAAATAGGCCTTACAGATGCCTGGGGCAGTCTGCTGCCGGAAGAAAAAGTAGAAGCCATTAAGGAGCTTAGACAAAAAGAAGACAAAGTAGCCATGGTTGGCGATGGTGTGAATGATGCCCCGGCCATGGCCAACAGTACCGTAGGAATTGCTATGGGAGCGGCAGGAAGCGATGTAGCTCTCGAAACAGCAGACATTGCCCTGATGGCCGACAAGCTGGAAACTTTGCCCTTTGCTATCGGGCTAAGCAGGAAGTCAAAAGGGATCATCAAACAGAACCTGTGGATGAGTTTGGGTATTGTGGCCTTGTTGATACCCGCCACGATTTTCGGGTTTGCCAATATCGGTATTGCAGTGTTAATCCACGAGGGTTCTACCCTGGTGGTAGTATTTAATGCGTTGAGGTTGTTGGCTTATAAGAGAGATAATAGTTAAGCCTTTGATTCTTATGAAAAAAAGCCTTTTGAAATACCTAATCGGATTGATATGAAATTAAATACCATCATGCCTAAAAAGCTTCAGCCTTATTTTAAACGAGAACTGAATGAATATGATCAGCAATTTAAAGCCGGTAATCTTCAGGGAGCCTGGCACCATCTTGAGCGAGCTCATATAATAGGTCAGGCATATCCCTGGCATCACAGCTATGTTCACTGGAAAATGCTGCTGTTTGGGGTTCATATAAAAAGTGCGAAAGAAATACTTGGTCAAATTCCCAGATTACTTGTAGGGGGTGTTAAGTCTTTTGTTGGAAAGATTCCGGTTGGAAATACCGGAGGAGCCAACGTACCGCCCCTCAAGCCAATGAAAATAGAAGGGGATCTAAAAGCCATATTTAAAAGGGCTGGCATTCATCCAAATACAGAATTTCATGAATAAAAGCACATTCAAAATAACCAATATGGACTGCCCCTCTGAGGAGCAAATGATCCGCATGAAGCTGGAACCTCTGAGCCAGGTAAAGCACCTGGAGTTTGACATTCCGGCACGGAAGCTGGAAGTATTTCATCAGGATGAAGTACTTCCTATACAAAATGCTATCAGTGAACTAAACCTCAACGATCAACTACAAGGTACTTCTGAGGCAGAAATGCCCATTGCCGAAGACGAGACCAAGCAAAAGAAAATACTGTGGTGGGTATTGGGCATCAATTTTGGATTTTTTGTAGCCGAAATGACCACCGGATGGATATCCAGTTCCATGGGCCTGATAGCCGACTCGTTGGATATGCTGGCTGATTCTATTGTTTATTCCCTGAGCCTATTTGCTGTGGGAGCAGCTATTTCCCGTAAGAAAAAAGTAGCAAAGATCAGTGGTTATTTTCAGATGGGGCTGGCACTGCTTGGCTTTTCGGAAGTATTACGCAGGTTTTTCACCCAAAGCGAAACACCCCTTTTCCAGTGGATGATTATTGTTTCCCTGCTGGCTTTAACGGGTAACTTGGTCTCGCTATGGCTGATTAACAAGGCAAAAAGCAAAGAGGCCCACATGCAGGCCAGTGCAATTTTCACTTCCAATGACATCATCGTCAACGGAGGGGTAATACTGGCCGGTGTACTGGTTTATTTTCTGGAAAGTAAGTGGCCCGACCTGGCGATTGGAGGCATTGTTTTCGCTTTTGTAATGCGCGGTGCTATCAGAATATTAAAGTTAGCAAAGTGATACTTAAACTCTATATATATGAATGCGTGGTTTTGAAACCGTTCATTAATGCTGATATCCGATACTTTGATAGTGAACAAAAAGAAGAGGTAAAGGAATAGATTAATCAATAGAATAAGAATACGTATTGGAAGCTGATATTATTAAAATCAACTAAAGAAATCACTACAGCCTGACTAAATCAAAAGATATTCGGATTTACTTCTTTTGTTAGCTCCGGGAACAGAATGTTGATCAACCCATGATTACGAAAATCATAGTCAATGTTCAATGATTTGTGTTTTGCTAATTTCTTTTGAAAGCTCATTTTCTTGTCAGAACTAATGACTATATCCCAAAGGCATTTGATTTTTAATGCATTCTCAATATAGACCCAATGTTTGGGATAATATTCTATCGCATTATTGGTTAAGGCTACAAAATTTTTCAAATTAAAGCCTTGTATTTTATTGTCGTGAATGGACTGCAGGGTATAGATCACTCTGTCAATATTTGTTACATCATCAATATAATAACTCCTGCCTCTTAACCTCTCATAAAATTGAATCCGTAAATATTGCCGCTCTGCTTCCAACTGGTTGCTGGCGGTAGTATTTTGTTGTTCAAAAAATGCTTTGTCTGATGTGGTCAATTCATATCCGGCTTTGAATAATGATTTGACAACTATTTCTCGATAAGCATAATATTCAGGTTGAAATACGTATTGAAGTGCTGATAAACCTTCTCTATCCAATACATTTACATCCTTCTCAATATGGTTAGCCCTTAGTATAAACTGCAAAAAGTTTGGGTGTGTTTGGGATGTAATCATTTCAATGATAAAAGGCCGACCTGTTTCTGGGGCATGCTTATTCTTAAATGAAAGTTTCTTGTTGAGAAGTCGTATTTGTTGTTCGTTAAAATGCACGAGCTTACTAAGCTCCTTCTCAAAAGGAAAATGATCATTTTTGTAGAGGTGTCTCATAAAATTTATCATATCATCAACTTCTTCCTCCGCTGTTTCTAATTCTCGTTTCCGAGTTTCTATTTTTTGTCTTTGCTTTATCTCCTCAGCAATCTTTTGTTGTCTGGCTACTTCCGACCTGTTGTTCTTTTCAAGATCAAAGTAGTAAGCTTTTTTAGTGTTAGGGTCAAAAGTTAGTTGTTCAAGAGTGACTGGCTTTTGTATCCATTTATGCCTAAGATCATTTTCAGAGTTTAAAAATGGCTTTTTAAAATCGCAAAGAAGTTGTAAAGTGTCCTCTGATCGTTCGTCCAACTTGAAGAAATTTTGGTGACTGTCGAGGTACTTTATATCTCTTTCGGTTTGTGTTTGCCCATGGACATTGAAATCGTCTAGAATCCAGATAAGGTAAATACCATTTTTAGTATAAAAATTCTGGCGATCAAGAATGTATTTCAGTGGTAGTGCAGAAAGCTGAATTTCAAAGGCTATTTGATAACCTTTGTATGAGAAGTACACATCTGGCCTTCTCTTTTCACTTCCCACAATAATAAATTTATCATCTATCTGTACAGATTCTGTATCAACATCAGGAGTTTTGAGTGCTAATGAACCGATTCTATTTTTCAGATACTTGTGTCTTGGGCTTTCTTTAGCAGCAATAATTTTGTTAATCGCCTCAAACTCCTCTGAGCTGAGGTTATTCTGCTTTAAAATACAAGGATTTGATTGTGGAGAATGTCTAAAATGTAGTCTGTCATATTTACTAGTGGTGATGAATAACTCCTGATCGCATTCCTTACAATGTATCACATGCTTTTCAATAATAAACTGCTTTTTTAAGGCAAAAGCTTCTTTGGTGTTAGAAAAAATTTCATCAGCATCGAGCTGTTCACCTGTTATTTTATTGAGGCCGTATTTGATAGATCGCTCATACATTTTTGTCTTTGAAAATAATCATTCAGTTTTAAAAATCACAGCTTATAGATAGTGCATAATAGAGACGTTTATGAATTCAATTTTAATCTCAACCCATTCAACTGTTCCAGATACTTAGCTGAATTATCTTCTTTTAGCCTTTCCAAATTTTGAAGCTTCCACTGAACAGACGGAAAACGCTCAAAATCATAAATACTCCAGTCGGGCTGAAGACTTTGAACGGATAACAGGAACTCTTTATCACGGCCTGTTAGAGATTCGTGGATTGCTATGATAAGATTCTCCCTCGCTTTTTCAAAATCCGAGTATTCAAAAGACTCGTTGGTCATTCCTTCAAATTGATTGGTCAGCGTAGTTTTTTGATCAAGAAGATTAGGATAGAGTAACTCTTCCATTGGGCGGTTGCTACTGAGAATAGCTAGAAGCAACCCTTCTCTGTGCTCATCAGTGAATTCAGTATTGGCTAAAAAGTACTTCACATCAAAAAGGTCTCTCGGATGCTGACGATCTAAGGCAGCGCATATTTTACCTCCGTAGAGTTGGCCCATACCAATGACTGGCACCTCACAAAAAACCTCAAACTCTTCCTGCGCCTTTTCGCATAATGGCAGTATATCGGGATCATGCAAGGCTCCCCGGTTGGTTTGGTTTACTTCCAGTTTGATTTGCGCACCTTGGTGTGCGATCAGAAGCTTTGAGGTTTCTTCAACAAGGGATATCTTAGCTTTGGGCAAGACTGTGAGAATACTTTCGCTTATTCTGGAAAGGCCATCCGATATATTTTGTAATGAATCTTTTCTGTCTTCAATAGGAAGATAGGTCAGGTCAATATCTACGGATAAACGTGGCATATTGCGAACAAACAAATTGATGGCCGTACCTCCGTGCAACGCAAAGATTTCTTCTTTGGCCACCTCTGGAAGTACATTGAACAATAGAGCTACCTGTCTGCGGTATATTTCAGTGGCCATAGTTTTCCAGTTCTTGAGGTACGGTGATTTGATATTTAGCTACGTAAGTCCCGTTTTTGACCAGGCTTCTTTTACCGCTACCCAAATCTATTTGATCAAACTTTAGATGCCTGAACCAGGCATGTTTAGCTTTCTCTGCCAGATACAGGAATAGCCTCTTCACCTTCACGGAAGTACAGGCTTCCAGTAGTGTTTGCACTTTGGCCGGTGGCAGGTTGTTCAAACTCTCCATGAGTTCATAGCATTCCACCAGTTGTTGTTTTTCCGGTACCAGGTACAGGCATTCCATCATAGCCCGGGCTGCACCGGATATTTTGAGTTGGAAAGTGGACTGGTCTATAGTAGTTAACCCCAAACCGGGAGGAAGAAAAGAAGTACTTAAATAATTGATCTCAACACCCCATTGGTATTGTTTGAACCAGGCGGGTAATCTTTCATCCTTATCTCCAAAGAGATAAACTTTTTTGGAGTGAAGCTCCAGATACTGCACTTTACCCAGATAAGCCAGGGCCGACTTGGCACCTATATGTATGCTCATGCCCTTTTGAGACTGGAGAGCAAATAGCGCACCTGTAACGTCCACCTTTTCATCAGTTCGCTTCATAGCCCCGGAACCCATGGATTCCAACCACTTGCTTTTTCGGTATCGCTTCTGCAAGTCAAGGCTGTATCCTTTTTCAGTTAGCCAGGAGGCTAATAATACAACACCGGGCGGCTGTAGCCGTAAGAGTTGGTTTATTTTTGACTCATTTTGGGTACTCATGGTACTAATTTCGTTATAAAAATAAACCAATTCAAGCAGTGGTTTAAAAAATGTTATAAATAGGCACCTTTAGTACTTGAATCTCACTAAGTATAAACCGTTCGCGGTTAAATTGAGGGATCATCTTAATTGCGATTTGTTTGTGTTCATTATTTAGAGTATTTAGAGTTAAAATGAACGTGTACTATCTACCGGAACTAAAGTATAAGTAAACCAACCTCACCTCCCAGGGATACAACAACTGCCGTCTTCCGGTATTCAGCCCCTCAACTTCTTTCAGTTTCAAGCGCAGCGTTTCCCGACTGATGCCGAACCTTTCGGCCAGTTCAGCCTTGCTCACAAACCGTATTTGAAAAAACTGATCATCCATTAGAAACCGAATAAAACCATTAGAAATTGAAGTGCCAGAAGCCAGCAGGTACTTGCACGAAAACCCTTCATAATCCTAAAAATAACTGATTTTGACCGGATTTCCCTGACCAAAACAAGCCTTGCCAAGCCCTCTTGGACTGCATAGAAAATAAATATTCATTTGAGCAAAAAATCCGAATCAAATGCTCAAATGGATAGTAGGTGGAGCGGCCGCTTTTTTCGTAGGCCGGTATTTGCTGAGGCTCAATCAAGCCTCTAAGACTATTGTGACCCGGACGTCCTTGCAGGTCAATAAAGTCAGCCTGTCGGGCATAGAACTCAAAGCCAACATTCGTTTACAGAATCCCAACCCTATCAACCTTTCGCTCCAGTATCCTTTTGTCAACCTCACTTACAAAGAGGCTTCCTTGGGTACTTCCCAGGTGAAGGACGAGACCATCCAATTACCGGCCAATGGAGAGCAGTCTTTCAACCTAACCATCCAGTCTGCCGGGTGGCTTTCTCTTATTCAGGTACTGGGTACCGAGCTAGTACAAAAAATTCGCAGTGGACAAAAAGCCGTGTTGGATGTGGTTTCCACCATCACTACCAAGGTGAACGGTATTCCTTATAGTCAGCAAGAAACCCTCAAACTCAATATCTGATGCAGGCACTGAAGAAAAGATATATCGCCTCCGGACATGAATTCGATAAACTCTTTCCCATGAGCATCAAACAGGACAAAGTGATCCGTCCGGAAGGAAGTGCCAGGCTGCACCATACCATCAACCTGATCAAGCAAGTGGTAAGGGAAACCAAAGGTGATACTGCACTGCTTGCCAAAACCCTGAAAGGTCGGACACTAAAAGGCACTTGTGAAAACATCTGGGATTTTGTGTACAACCACATCCAGTATGCCCGTGACAAAACCGGGGTAGAACAGGTCAGACGACCGTCCCGTACCTGGGCGGATCGGAAGAAAGGCGTGGATTGCGATTGCTACACCGTTTTCATTTCTAGCATTCTTACCAACCTGAATATTTCGCACAGGGTAAGAATCACTAAATACGGTGGCAAACCTTACTTTCAACATATCTATCCCATTGTGCCAACCAGGAGTGGTTATATCATTCTGGATTGCGTCACTGACCACTTCAACTATGAAGTGCCTTACTCTGAGTCTAAGGATTTTGATATAGCCGACCGCAGATCAGTGGACGAGATCAACGGAATCCGGGAAGTCAGTGGTGTGGACTCAGCTGATTTGTTGATACATGGCTTGGGCATTTATAATTTGAAACAACCCAGGTTACCTCTGCGACAAGTAAGAAGGGTTGATCCAATGAAAAATCAGGAGACAACATCAGATAAGCTTACTATCAGAAAGTTACCCGAGCAAAAAAACGCGCCCCAGTCGGCATTGCAAATAACCCACCCCCAACCAAAGGTGAAAGTAAAGGAAGCTTTAATCAATCCAACTTCACCTTTGGCCAGAGAAAGGACAAAAAAAGGTTTAGGAGTGGCAGGAAGAATTCTGCTGGCCTTAGGAATAGGTTTAGGCGCTTATAAACTAACAGAAATTTTAACATGATTAATTATGGAATTGCATAGACTAGACGGATTTACCGCCTCTGGATTGGATAATGTCGATATCCAGGACATAGACTTTGAGACTATGGAGGAAGGAGAAATGAGCGGCCAGCAGATTGAAGCCCTGGAAGCTCTGGGCTATGTCCAAAGCCCGGATATCGCTTACGAAATACAGGATGAAAACGGCAATGTAATCATGTATGCTGATGCCGAAGAAAACCTGTATGTGATTGATGGCTTAGGCGAGCTGGGCTTTTTCAAGAAGATTGGCAGGGGCTTAAAAAATGCGGCCAAGTTTGTTGGCAAGAAAGTGATCAAACCGGTGGCCAAAGGAGTGTCCAATGCGGCCAAGTTCACGGCTAAGAAAGTGATTACTCCCGTAGTAAAAACAGTGAACCGCTACCTGAATCCGGCAACAATTCTCTTGAGAAATGGCTTTTTGCTGGCGATGAAAACCAACCTGATGAAAGTGGCTGAACGCCTTCGTTTTGGTTACCTCAGTGATGCGGAAGCCCGAAAGCGCGGCATGAATATGAGTGGGTTTGCTAAGCTAAAGGAAGCCATCAGCAAAGCGGATAAAATCTACGAGTTGGCCGGTGGCAAAAAAGAAAACCTCAAAAAAGCCATTCTTACTGGTAAAGGCAATCGCGATAAAGCGGTACCCTTGAGTGGTTATGGGTTAGGCAGTCCCTTATCCGCAGCGGATGATTATGTGGATCCTTTTGAAAAAATGATCGTGGAAGCAGATGCCGATGAGGTGGAACAACTACTGGATGATGGCATTGAAGTAGAAGGTTTAGGTGTGGTGGTGACCGGAACCGCAGTTGCTGCCGCTTCCGGAGCAGTAGGTACTATTTCCGCTTTACTTAATAAAATCACTGGGGTATTTGACAAAGCCAAGAAAACCCAGAGTGACGTCAAAAGCCTGGTGAGCACAGCCAAATCTTTTGTACCAACACCCAGCGGTGGTTCAGCCTCGGTGCTGCAACCGCAGCCTATCCCAAAACCCTTGGTCAGGTTCAGTCCGCAAACCACTTCGCTGGTGCGCAGGCCTGTAGCTACTTCTCCGACCCTGCCAGTTAAATCCCCCAGCACACCTGCTCCTACAACCACCGCGCTGGTCAGGAGGGCACCTGCATCCACTTCGGTAGTAACAACGACCGATGAAAGGCCAGAAAAGCAGGGCTTCTTTCAAAAGCACAAAACCCCACTGCTGATTGGTGCGGGAGTCTTGGTAGCCGGTGGCGGTATATACTATGTAGTCCAGCAGTCTAAAAAGAAGGAAAAGTCCAAATCTGTGGACGGCATTCCCAGGGATACGAAGGGAAGATTTAAAGGCAGTGGTAAATCCAAGACGAAAAAGAAAAGTGTGCGCAAAAAAAACAGGAAGCTGGTACCTACTGCGCTACTGTAAATGAAAACTTTAATACAAATACGATGAAAACAAAGGCAACAGTAAAAGACAGCCTGATTGAAACAGGCAAAAACCTTGGCTCAGGCCTGGTCGGTATGCTGGCTGGTTCGGCTGTAGGCAGGCACTCGCTCTGGATCGGGGCAGCTACCATCTTCGGTGGAGCCTGGTACGAGCACGACTGGCTTACTTCAGCCGGGGTGGGCATGGTGGCTTCCAATGGCTTTGCCCAGCGAAGCGAAGAGAATGTATCCGGCCTGGATGGGTTTCAGAATGAAATTGGCAATGCCAAAAACCGGGCATTATCATCTCTGAAGGCCCTGGGTAAGAAAGTGTACCTGGACAAATTGTCTCCCTCACTGAGCGAAAAGCTTGGCCTGGATGGCAAGGAAGACAGTGAAGTACTGATGGTCAATGGCTACATGGGCGATATCGGCAATTTTGATACATCTGAAGTAGATGAGATCATACGCCAATTGGAAGATGGTAATGCTGAAAGTCTCATAGAGGAACAATCAGGATTTGAAAGCAATGAGGCCGTGGGTGATCTGGGAGCTTTTGGCAATCCTGATATTACGGAACTACAGGGCACTGACGCACTGGAACTCAATGCTGTGGCCTAAAAAGCTTCAAGTTGAAAGCTATAAGCCACAAGCTATTTACGCTATGAAGATCATCTAACTACTCTGTACTCAATACTAAATTCTAATAAACATGATACGTAAAAATTCAAGAGAACAATTTCTGGAAATTGTCAATGCCCACCTCTCACTCCGGGAGCAGGGCAAGAAGCACGACCCGGCTATGGTTAAAGTAGCTGAAGGGATCAAGGAAGGCCGCTTGCAGTTGTCTGATAGTGCCTATTACTCCATCAAATACGGAGGCGACCGGGCTACCATCCACATGTTTGAAACCCAGGATGCCAAGGAGATTGGGGTGACCAACGTGACCCAATCCAAGCTGCCTAAAGATCGGCTGTTTCTTTGCAATCGGATCATCTTGCTGGCCAAAGAGTTTGAAGGTGAGTTGCCCCAATCCGATACCGCCTGGAAGCAATTGATCAAGTCTGCCAACTTTGATTCCATCAAAGCGGTGGCAGGTCTTCAGAACGGGGTCTGGACATTTGTGGCCAACAAAAAGATAATTGTGGATGAGCGACCGATGCAGGAATTCGTTACCGACAACAACCTTCAGGTCAACCTAGGTACCTATTATCTGGAAAACCCGAGATTTATTCGTGATGACGAGGAGTTTGAGTTCACCATCGAGCTGGGTGATGATGCCCCGGACAAAACCCTGATCAAGGTCGTACTGGCCGGTACCTCAACTGTACCTGCTTAATCTGCACACTGATGGAAAAACAGACCCGGGAAATACGGAAGACTTTCAGCTTTCAGGTAAATGAAGCGAACAAGCTGTACACTCCTCAAAAGTGGGAATTGCCCAAAAAGACCGCTTTTGTGAAGGGATTACAACTCACTTCCGATTTTCCCAACAAGCTCTACTATCGCGGATCGCAACGAATAGAGATTGGAGGAGATGAGCTTTTCCCTGAAGGCTTTGACAGCAAAATCCTGATTTCCAGCATCAGTGTCGCACCGAGGGAGCGTTTCTTTGATTTGGGTGAAGTTCAACCTGGAGACCTGTCTGTCAAAATCCGCTACGAGGATAAAGACCATGAGCGGGCGGTTTTGGGCAATGGCTATCAGGTATCTGTGGTGCTGTTATTGGAAGAGGAAATATGATCAGAAAAGTGACCATACCGCCTACATTGGAAGGTGAAGTAGCCGAGAAACTGCTCATCAAAAGACACTTTGTACCGGTGGAAATTTCCATCACCGAAAACGGGCAGTACAGAACTTTTAAAGAAAAAGTACCACATGGCAGCCGGAAGGTAGTAGGAGTGATCATCACGCATGATGCCTCTGATCATATGATGCACCATAACCGGGTCTATGTGGGAAGTGCGCCAGATACTCATATCAACCAAGCGTTGGTCTGCGGGTTGAAAGATGATCTAATCGGAAGTCAGCCGATAGTGTATCAGATTGAAGTTAAGGAAGGTGAAAAACTGTACTACGCCCAGCCTAAACGGTTGGAAATGTCGGAGCTGAAGCTGAATGGTCACCAGGATAAATTCAAAGATCCGGTGGTGGTAGAAATCAGGGATTTCTGGACAGATTTTAAAGAAGACTATTGGGTTTGGGAAAGTAAATATGCCGGGTTGGGTAAAGTGCAACTGGAGGTAATTCCAGCGTCAGGAGGAAATGGTAACGGTGATATAGATGACGATGAAGAGGATGATGACTGAATTGATGATACTGGGAGAACTATCCATATTCAGCCCAAAAGGCATAGAGATGAAAACCGAAGTGATTGAAGCCACCTCAGTCTTCCGGGATCATGACCGGCTCAAGCAGGATCGTTACCTGTTCAACTTTGATACGAACTGCAACTTCAACGATGTTGAACTGAACGAGCCAATTCCGAATCTGCCTATTCATCCTATGGATATTGAAATCAGCGGTGATTATGTAACCGGAGCATTTAAAGATGTGGGATATACCACCGGGCCTTACAAGGTAAAACTTTGGCTGATGATTGAAAAAGAACCCGAATAATTGAAAAATGACTGAAGAACTGGCCATACGATACATCCCTCAAAGGGTGCAGGAACGTGGGTTTCAATCTTACCGGATGGTATTCCAAGATTTGAACCTGGAGCCAAAACAGGAAATCCAACTAGCTGCTTTTAACGAACTCTGGATATTGCTGGAAGCCGAATCCGGCATCCGTATCAGCTCAGATTTTGGGGAGTATGATTACAACAATCCCCGTCTCTCAGAAAACACCCACGAGCATGCGGATCGGATTGAAATCCTGAACCAATCCTCCGAAACCAGAAAAGTAAAGTTTATCCAGGTGATCTTAAAATGAGGTGATATGGAAGCAGACAGAATCAGAAGACCCGGATCCGTTAGACTAACCGATGAGCAGTATGAAGAAATGGAAGCTTTGGGGCTGGAGAATGAAAGTGCGTATGTAAAGTATAAACTCAGCGGGGCACAGAAACACTTGCAGGTACTACGGGATAATCCTACGCGGGTCAGCGAAGAAAAACCGGATACTGCACCTGTAAAAGTTACTGGTGACTCCTTTGAAGACAAACTGGCACTACAGAAGCTTTCTATGGAAAATGAGCAGCTCAAGCAAAAGCTGGAGGAAATAAGCCGAAGCAGGGATGAGTCGCTCAATGGCATTCATAACCAGGTGGAGGGGTTGCTAAAAGACGAACTCCTTAAGCGTGATTATGATACTTTGAAAAAGGAAAATGCCGGTTTGCTGAAGGACATAGAAAAGCTGGAGAAAGAACTAGAAAAGTCCGAAGAGGCACTGGAAGAAAAATGCGATGAAATTGAGGAGCTGGTCAAAAAACTCAGCCTGGTAGAGCTGGGCAAAGTGCTGCTGCCGGGTGCTATTAATGGGTTGGCCAGCAAGTACCCCAAGGAAATGCAGGGATTGGCTACCACCCTGGGAAGTCTGAGTGGTGAAGATGTGAAGCAGTTACTTCCGGCAGCCAACCTCTCTGAAGAGCAGCAAAACCTGCTCAACATCTCCGAGTACTTCCGAGAGTTGTTTGACGATGAGCAGTTTGAGCAAGTCGTGCAGATGGTCAGCCAGCTCGGTGAGCAGGTCAAGGAAGATGCCACTATGGTTACCAAGGTAATCTACTACCTCAACCAGATGAAAAAGATCAGAAAGTCCAAGCAAAAGCAAACAGAACAATCGGAAAGAAATAATCTAAGCTAATGGAAGAATTTAACCTCAATATCAAACTGAAAGCTAAAAACCAGGTAGAAGTTAACCAGGTCAAAAAAGCCTTCGAAACGATGGTGGCCACCTTCAAAGTGGAGGGCATCATCAAGATGGAGAAAATCTTCAAATCAGATGCTTTTGTACGCAATGTGGTGAAAATGAAACTCGGAATCAAAAAGTAATGGCCGTACCAGCGATAGCATATAAAGCCGGGCAATTGGCCTGGCAAAACCGTCCCCGGATTAGCATCAGCAGTCAGGTGACTTCTACTATTCTGGCGGTAGGTGCAGCGGCTGGTGTATTTCTGGGCATTAAAGCAGTGGTGAAAAACTTCAAACAGGGTATTCGGGAAAACCAGGCCCTGACAGAAGGTAATCCGGCCGCATTTGCCACCCAGCTCAAAATGGCCTTTGAGAATGACAACTATTTCGGTTGGGGCACCGATGAGGCAGCCGTATTTGCTGTGCTGGAGGCCATTCCGACCAGTTCGGTGATGAACAAAGTACAGCGGGCTTACCGTGACCTCTACGGAAGGAACCTGGCCGCTGACCTGAAAGACGAACTCTCTTCCGAAGAGTTCGCCACCGCTTTACAGATTATCAATTCAAAACCCTGATCATGGCAACAAAGACACGAAAACGCAATACAAAACCCACATTGGCAAATCGGAAACAACCGGTACCAAAGCAAAAGACGGGTGTTCAACGAAAATACATCATCTATGGCCTGGGAGCCGGGGCGGTATTAGGTGGTGGCTATCTCTTGTACAATTATTTGCAGGACAGGGCGGTGATGCAACGCGGACAAGGACTTACTGTTAATAATATCATCCCGGCTTTGCCTGCCTCAGTTCCCCGAACTACGAGCAGTAGTTTCTTCCCACTGAGAAGCGGATCAAGGGGTGAGCTGGTCAAGCAACTTCAGCAAGGCTTGCTCAGACTGGGAGGAGAATCCGCCAGCCATATCCGCAGCACCAGCATCCGGCCAGACGGCACACCTGATGGAGTTTTTGGTGGTGGAACAGAAAAAGCACTCCGGGCAGCAGGCTATAGCACCACCGTTTCAGAAAGTACTTTCAGCAAAATTGTGGGCAGCAGCACTTCTGCTCAAAGCAGCACCCTGAGTAGCAAGGCCATTGCAGACGAGCTGCTCAAAGCAGCCAACAGCCGCAATCTGTTTGCTGCCTTGGCTGCCCTGAAGCAAATGCAAAATACGAATGATTATCTGGCAGTGAGAAGCCATTTTTCTAATGCCATTGTCGGAGGAGTCAGAGTTACCAGTCCAGTGAATGCCTTGCTCAGCGTAGCTTTTAAAAATAACGAACCGGCTAAGGTAAAGATCAGAGCTGAGTTCATCCGTATGGGCTTAAAGCAAAGCCCGTCCGGCACATGGACCTTGTCCGGACTGGGCGAACTGGAGACCCTGGAGGAGCTGCAACAATATTTGAAAGATAGCCAGGCTCTGAATGTGGCCATTACCCAAAAACATACGATGCTGCGCAACGGACAGGGGGATTATATATTGCCAGCCATTCCGCCCAGAACGATAGTAGGCTATCTGGCCAATAATAATAAGGGCATAGCCCAAATCATTACTGAAAATGGGGTGACCGTATACGCCCCTACACAAAACTTAAAACTGATTTAGCGATGAACAAACTCAAACAATGGTTAAAAACGAATGTAGTTCCGGTCTTGCAATGGTTGTGGAACTACCTGAAAGTATGGCGGGAATTATCGTCCATAGCCGTAGCGCTCTTTCTCTGGGCCAACAGTGCCTGGTTCCTTCGCAAAATAGATCCCACTGCCGCTACTTATGATGCGGGGGTATTCCAGGTCTATCTGTTTGCGATTATTGGCCTGTTTTTACTTCACGGGATCGTTCGCATCCTGATGAAGCTGATCTGGCCCACTTCCGATGATTATTTGGACCATCAATTTGCTCAAGACTTTAAAACCATTACCTCATGGCAAAAGCTAAAATTATCTACAGCTATCTTCTTTGCTTTTTTGTTTGCAGCAGTCTTTCTGGCCAGGATCATCTGAGCAAAAGAAACGAGCTACAAAAAATATATCTCAGCCAGGTAGGTGTCCGTGAGCAAGGCGGAGCAAACCGAGGAGAGAATGTGGAGCAATATTTAGCTTCCGTAGGTTTTGACCCTGGCTATGCATGGTGTGCCGCCTTCGTAAGTTGGTGTTACCAGCAGGTGGATGTGGAGCACCCGAAAAGTGCATGGGTGCCGAGCTATGCCACCAAGCAAAACCTGATCTACCAAAGAGGCAAGTTTATGAAACAACTTCCACAGACGGGGGATGTCTTCCTGATTTGGTACGAAAGGTTGAAACGCCCAGCCCATATTGGTTTTATAGACCAATGGCAGGATGCCTGGGTGATCACGGTGGAAGGAAATACCAATGACGATGGCTCACGAGAAGGTGATGGCGTATATCGCAAACGAAGGATCCAGCGACAGGTGTGGGCAGTAAGCAATTTCATTGATCCATAAATTCATGCTCAGCAAAACAAGAAACATACTACGCAGCAAAGACTATAAGCTCTTTGATAAGCCCTATGAACTCAATATAGTGGCCTACCGGAGCAAGTATGTTCGTAGCAACCGCTTTGATGACGAAATCCATGTGTTTTACAAAAATGAACTCGGAAAGTGGGTATATCATGTCTTTCCAGCCACCACCGACCCGGGGCAGTATTGGCTCGATAATCCCATGCATCCCCAGGGAACGGCATTTCTGAAAAAAGGTCAATATATGGATGCTTATGCCATTGGACTACACAGAGGGATTTATGAGGCTGTAGTTCAGGTAGAGGATGTTACAGTCATTCGTGATTATGATCGTAAGGGCATTTTCAACTGGTTCGAAAGCGGTTCCCCCGACACTGGAAAGTTCGGGATCAACATTCACCGGGCTAGACAATCCGGGTCAGCCAAGGTAATTGATAGTTTTTCTGCTGGGTGTCTGGTTTTTGCCAATGCCGAAGATTACGACTTATTTATGAAGCTGGCCAAAATTCATCGCAGTATGCATGACAACCGCTTTACGTTGACATTGGTTGACTTTCGAGATGAGCGCAGAAGAACGTTGAGTATTACTGCCTGGACATCTTTGATTGCCTCTTCAATAGCCGTGGTGGCCAATTCTTTTATTAACTCCAGACGCTATGAAGTTATCTAAAAATACGAAGAAAGCAGGGTTGGCACTCATCGGCTCTATGGCTGGGTTCTTGATGGCTAAACAGTTGAAAATAGAGGACTATTACCCTTTCATTTTGCTGGGCGGCTTTCTGGGTAATACCATAGGAGAAGAACTGATACCGGAAGAATGCTACCAACAAAATACGCTTGGGTATATAGACCGGAACGGACAACTTAAACTTATTCAGTTATGAAGCTTGATCTCAATAAATTCTATGTGGTGTATAAACCCACCAAGTACTCTGAGCGAGTGGATGTGTTCGATGGCCGACCGGATTCGTTGGCCGGACTGTTCCGTCAGGTTCTGGGAGGATTGACGATTGATAGAGTACACGCGATTTACACTACCGCTGCAGAAGCAGATAAAGCAGCCGATAAGCTGTTAAAGAGAAAAAGAAAGCTAACGAAAAAGGCCAAACCCGTCAAGCGAGGAGAAGGCTATGCCATTTTCGGTAGCGAAGTAAAAGCTAGCGAAAAGTACCGGGTGCAATCCAAACCCAAAGTGTATCAGACCAAGAAGGAAGCCGAGTCTGCATTAAAACAAATGCTCAAAAAAGGCTGGAAACGATCTGATCTTAAAATCCTGAAGTACTAATGAAGAAAGTAGTCACATCGGGAAACAAGCCAATAGATAAGAAAGTACGCTATGCGGTGTTCAATCGCAATGATCGCTTGATCAGAAAAGGCATGTTCACGGCCAGTGAGATTCAGCAGTACCTCAATCAGAAAGCTCATGAAGGCAAAAGCTACTACGCCATTGAACTTAAGGGGCTGAACCGCAAGTTGACCGCCAAAGAGCTGAAGCCTTTGGAAGATAAGATCAAAAGAAAAAATCCTGAGCTTCCTGCCAAAGACTTGACTGACTTGAAGGCTCTGTTTAAAATCCTACAAACTAAACCGGCCTGGGAAGGCATGATCAAAGCCTACCATTTTGACACGGCCCTGCGTGAAGAAATCCCCTTGAGTATATGGAAAAAAATGGGAGGGGACACCCTGTAACATGGAAAGATCTATTTCTCATACCGCCTCCCAGTCATCTGCTGCCCGAATGATGCCCGTTGCTCTCCAGGATGAAGACGTGCCTAAAATCAAGGCCTACTACAAATATGAACTGGCCGAGATGTACCACGTTTGCACCAAAACCTTCTCCGCCTGGATCCACATGTATTTTGAAGATCTCCAGCAGTTCGGTTATACCAAACACACTAAGTTGCTTCGCCCGGAGATTGTGAGATTTTTGTTTGAAAGGCTGGGGGAACCATAAAATCTTGATTTAACCGGATCTATATAAAACATCGTCCCCCTTCCAAATAAAAAAATGGGCAGGAGCACTAATACGCTCCTGCCAAAGTTAAATCCTCAATGGGAGCGGTCGGTGCGTCCCTTTTTACAGCACTGATGCCATTCTCCATGCCAGACCGAGTCACATACATCTCACTACGGCCGATGATTTCACCGTTTAAGGCCTTCAGGTTAAAATAGTATTGGCCATTTACAGATTGTCTACGATCATATCGACTATCATAGGGAGAATTTGATTTTACTGAAGCTATACCATTCAGGCACCCTTGTTTGGTTTTATACCCTTCACCATTCAGGATAATCTCACCATTTCTTGCTCTTAACCGATAGTAATACTCACTGTTTGCTGAGCTTTTGAAGACTTGAAATTTTGGATTTTGCATAATTTTTCGAATTTTAATGTAAAACATGCTTTCACCCTACTACCAAAATCATTATAAACGCTTTTTGGTATAGCTTTATGAGAACCTAGTGAACTGGCAGGAATACGAAGACGAAACAACCGAAGACATCATCGAGTATATCAAGATGAAGGGCGATGATGGATTTGAAAAAGCCGCCCAGGCTGCCTTTCACGTCTTCTGTTTTCGTTTTGGTGAGGATTTGGTAAAAAAATGTGAGGTCATTTGTAAAAATAATGGCCTTGATAAGCAGGTGGCGACCATGATATCACAAAGAACGTTTCACCGTTTTTGGAAATATCCCAAATACAACCATGAAAAATCAAGGGCTGCTGATCATGATACAGGCGTTAAATTTTATTTATACAGAATTGCTCAAAGGGAACTGATTAATTGGCGGAATGAGCAAAATTCGCCTTATACAGGTGAAGAAGATATTGTTTATAAAATGCCTGAACCGAACTACGACAATTATGCTGTTGAAAAAAGAGGAATTCTCAAGAAGCGGTATGAAATAGTTAAGAAGGCACTTGAGAGGCTTTCAGAAAAACACCGAATCATATACCTGACTTATGAAGCACATTTTGTGGAGGGGCATAATTTGCCGGGACACTTATTAAAAAGATTACGAGCGGAGCTCAACTTAACACAAAGCTCTGTCAGGTTTTACCGGCATCAGGCAAATGAAAAAATCAAGGAGTATATAGAAATTTATGGCTAAGGATAAAAAACATATTACTACCGATAATATCAACGAATGGCTTGGTTCCCTAGGATTTCTCTTTCCAAGGGATCATCGTGAATTAGCACGGTTTGAGAAGCTATTTGAAGAGTATGATCATGAGCTATCAGTAGATATCCTTGACCCTAAGAAAATAATGTCAGGGGAAATTGAAGAAATCCAAGCAGATGGAAATGTTGAAGATCAGCAAACCACTCAAAATTGGAGAATGGCCGCCAGAAATTTCAATAATATTCCTGAGCACATCTTAAAGAAAATGAGGCGAAATCAAGATAATGGAGATTCCGGTCCAGAAGAAGAAACAGATTGAACTGTTTACTGCATTCATAGTAAATGAATATTCTAACGGATTTATTACTGATCTCGAAAGAATAGCTCTTTTCGAGGATATTCCTTTCTATTATGATCACTATGAAAATTTCTTTGATGGAATGCTTCTTTTTGATGGTTCTAAGTTTCACATTCATTTAAATATTGACCGTGGGAATGCACCACAATCGAAAAGAAGCCGATTTACTTGGGCACATGAGTTTGGCCATTATTTTTTAGATGAACATCGTGAAGGTTTGAGATCTGGCAAGTTTGATCCACATCCATCTTTTACTAACCTGGTAAGAAATAACATGATAGAAGTGGAAGCAGACTATTTCGCTTCTTGCTTGCTCATTCCCGAATATAAACTTAGAGACGTTTCTCCTGGTAAGGGATTTTCATTTGAAACAATTATCAATATATCGGATACTTTCCAAACAAGTATACTG
>NZ_SMMD01000602.1 GCF_009711475.1 Fulvivirga aurantia | reverse complement strand
GAAATGATTAGTTTGCCTCTCTCAATCAATTAATAATCATAGCCACATTTATTAGTAAATAATTACCATTGCTTTATTGCGCTACCATAAATGACAGCATTGCGCTTACATAAATCCATAGGCCTGCGATAGAACCTAGCGCAAAAGTCTTCTTTAACGGATGGTGTTCAGAATAAGCGATAAGCAGAGGTAAGGCAAGAGAGATCAACCCCTCACACAATATCACATATATTGGTGCATTAAAAATCATGGCAGCATTGTCGTTATACCACCACCAGTTTGCGCCTTTTGCAAGGTGCTCATAAAGCGGTATGTACATGGCACCTGCTATACATAAAATAATTGAAGCCTTAAATACATTGTATTTATTGGTTAGTAATACTCCAATAAAGCTTAATTGTAGCAGCACATTTGACCATGCAAAAGGCATGTAGGCTGGTGAGCTCCAGATCATTGGTTCATCTTGTGGATAGACGAGACTATTGATCGTATCTACCAAATAGTGGTCTGCAAACAACTCTAATATGCCTGCTATTGTACCAAATATTACTAAGCGCTGTACCAGGGGATTTTTTAAGTAAAGCGCGTAAAACCAATAAAACGCATATAGCGCGTAAGTAATGATACTGGCAGAAATTGAACCTGCCTGCAAATAAGAGCTTGCCGCAGACCAGGCTATTAAAACTCCTGATGAAATGAGAATTACGATTGTGGTACGCTTATTAAGCCCTTCGATAGTAGAAGTCATAGACAATTTATTTAATAGTTTCGGTTTTCTTTTGCCACGTAAGACGGTTTCCTAGAAGATTGGGTGTAATTGTTTTATAATCACTCCAATCATCTATCAAATTCCACTCTTTTTGTAATGAGGGTGGTATTGTAAAATGCACTGACTTTCCCCCATTGAAGTGGTAGATCATTCCTTGCAAGAGCATGCGATTAAAAACAGGTGTAATTTTTCTAATTATAGAAATATGTTCCAGATGGCTTATCTGACCGATCAAATATCTGGTCATTGCCAGAATAACTTTATCTTTCTTCTCTTCTTTACTATTTACCCCTATACAGGATATAAGGTCTACACCAGATGATTTTGAGAAATCTTCCAGGAAATAACTCATCATATAACCCGGAATATCGTCAAAGGCATTGCCAGGTATCACATAGCTCAAAAATTTGATGCAAGATGCGGTAAGCTCTTTTCCCGCCTGAGATGGTGCTGCCTGGTGGCTCAATATTTTAGTGGCCAAAGCAAAACCCTGGTCATAAGTATCTGGTAAGAGCTCTTCTTGTATCCCCATCATATGCCCGACTACTTTCCAGCAGTGCATATAGGCATTTTGTTCACTTTCAGAAAGCTCGATATTCAAGTTTTTCAGTCCTGATAAAATTACCGGACCAAAAGACATGAGCGTTCCTGCTAAATCTTCCTGGTTGATGGGTTGACCAAGACGCTCTGTATCCCACTCATCTTTTTGTTGCTTGAGATAGTGCCTTATGCTGGCGTGAATAAGCCTCACCTTTTGCATGGTAATTACACCTGCCCCATCTGGTGAAAGACCCCCTTCACTCATGACATTCATTATCATCTGGGCTGTCTCCATCAAACGCCTGGCAAGCGGATCGATGTCATTGTTATGTACAACTAATCTACCTGTAGTATAGAGCACCTCTGCCCCTTTTGCACAGGTATAGCACATCGGCAGAGAACTCACATTTAGTAGCATGAAAATCTCAGGGCCGTAGGCGTTAAATACTGCCTCTCCCTGCTTTATAAGGGCGGAATCATACCACTCTGGCAATTTGGCAGAAGCTATAAAGTATTGATTTAGAATCTCTTGTAGCTCTTCATCAAAGTCATTGAAAGACTCACCTTTAAAGCTGTCATTTCTCATTAAGGTCATGAATATGCGACCCACCTCCTTAGCATGCCCTGACTCAATAATGGCATTTACCGTGTCGTCTGCCAAAGGGTCGGTTTTTGTTCGTAAGCTTTCAAGAAAATCTTCAGTGATGATATCTAAATCAAATGACATGCGTTGCTTTATAAGTGATTGAGCTATAGATAAGAGGTCTCATAACACTTACTATAGCCGATATAAAGTCCCTAATTTATGTTAATCGCTTATTAATACAAGCAGCAAACTAAAATTTTAATTAACAGGAAGGTATAACAGCCACTATTTAAAAACCTTAGCTCGTTTTTGGTTAACTTCGAGCCGACATTTTTCATCCATGAATAGAATCATCACAACAGTATCCTTTCTATGTTTGCTGGCTACTGGATTGCACGCACAAACCACCTATCTGGACAGCCTTAAAAATCAACTTAACTCAAATAAAGCCTACGATACCACCCGCGTGGTGATCTTACTAGACCTTGCTTTTGCACAGCGTAACTCTATCCCAGACTCTACCATTTATTACGCACAGGAGGCGTTGGCATTATCAAAAGAGTTAAAATTTCCTTCGGGCCATGCTCAGGCTATGCGCAACATTGCTTTGGGTTATGTAAAAAAAGGAAACTATGATACCGCCCTGTATCTATCACGTAAGGCATTAAAAATCGCTGTAGAAAATAATCTTTTAGAAAGGCAGGCAGATGTATACAATACCTTAGGCTCAATCCATTATTACAAAGGAAACTATGACTCTTCTGCACTGGCATTTGAGGAAACAGCCATTATTTACGATTCTGTAAACCGACCTATCGATGTCGCGGGTGCCCGCTCAAACATCGGAACCATTTATGAAATAAAGGGCGATTACCCCAGAGCTCTTGAAAACTACCAAAAAGCACTATTGGTTTTTGAAGAACTTGGTAATGATCATGGCATCGCTACCGTAAGTCATAATATGGCGAGTATATTTTCGGAAGAAGGCGAAAACGAAAAGGCATTGGAGTATTACAAAAGAACTGCCAAAATAGACAGTGCAAATAATGACCTCCGAGGCTTTGCAACCACCAAAGCAAGTATAGCTTCGATTCAATTTGCGCTTGGAGACACGACCCAATCTCTAAATAGCTACTTTCAATCACTTGCTTTGTTTAATGAAGCTCAGGCCGAGTGCCGGGTAACCATACCTATGAGCAATATTGGCGATATCTACCTCATCCAGGACAAACTAGATTCTGCCTATAGTTTTCTCTCCCGAGCATATTCCATTGCTACAAATTGTAACGATCCACAAGACATAAGCAAGATTGCCATCGATTTGGGCAAATACTTTATGGCTATAAATAACAATGATGAGGCCATAAAATACTTTAGAGTTAGTTTCGAAAAAGCCGATGAAGAAAGCCTACTCAGTATAAAAGCTACTGCTGCAGGGTTTCTCTATGAAATATATAAAGAGAGAGATAATACCAGGCGAGCCTTATATTATCTGGAGATTGAAAAGAACATTAATGAAGAAATCAGAAACTCTGACAAGAGTAGAGAAATTGCTCAGCTAGAGGCTACTTATAACCTGGAAAAGGAAAAGCAGGCTTTCGCTTACAGTCAGCAGATTAAAGACTTACAGTTTCAGGAAGATTTGGAGCAAGAAAAAATGAAGCAACGCCTATTAATGATTACAGCGTTTGTTTTTATTGTTCTGTCATTGGTGAGCCTATGGCTTTTTATTCTCACGATTAGATCCAACAAAAAACTCGATGCAGGAAACAAGGAAATAACCTTGCAGAATGCTCAGATTATAGAGCAAAATGAGGAAATAAAAATACAGCGCGACCAGCTGGAAGAGCGAGGCCAACTTGTAGAGCAACAGAGGCTTGATTTAATAGCTGCCAATAAGGAATTAAAGGACTTAAATGAAGAAAAAAACACGATTATAGGCATCGTGGCCCATGATCTAAAAAGCCCAATAAATCAAATTCTAGGTTTATTAGAGCTTATAAAAATGCAGGTTTCTGATCCTCCTGAAGACGTAAAGCAGTATATGGACCTGATAAAAACTTCTTCAACCCGGTCGCTGGCCATGATCGATCAAATTCTTGATGTTAATGCCATTGAAAACCGGGACTTGCAACTTAATCTCAGCGAAGTAAACCTAAAAGAATTACTAAAGAGTCAAGAAGAACAATTCGACCAGGTGGCAACAAAGAAGAGCATATCCCTGAATTTTGAAACTGACATAAATCAGACTACGGTAAAAACAGACAAAATCCTATTAGGTGAAATCATGGATAATCTGATTTCTAATGCCTTAAAATTTTCACAGGCAAATAAACAAGTGGATGTTATCCTTGGCGAAAGAAACAACACGATCTATATAGCGGTAAAAGACCAGGGGCCTGGAATAAGCACTGATGATCAACAGGTTATGTTCAACAAATATCAAAAGTTAACAGCGAGTCCAACAGCAAATGAGCCTTCCTCCGGCCTGGGCTTGGCAATAGTAAAGCGCTATATCGATGCATTAGGCTATAAACTCAAGTGCGAAAGCAAACTTGATGAGGGTACGGTGTTTACGGTTGAGATACCAAAAAATAAGTAAAACGAACATTTATGAAAAAGTTAGTTTCCCTGAT
>NZ_SMMD01000656.1 GCF_009711475.1 Fulvivirga aurantia | reverse complement strand
AACGGATTTGGCTTTATTGAGGCTGCTGCAACAAGATGCAAAAATGAAACATAAGGAACTGGCAGCAGAGCTTGGCCTGACCATTACACCGATATACGAGCGTATAAAGAGGTTAGAAAAATCCGGAGTAATCAAACAATATGTTACACTACTTGACCCGGCAAAAATTGGAAAAGAGCTGATCAGTTTTAGTATGGTCACTTTAGAAAAGCACTCTCAAACCTATTTGAAAGAGTTTGAAAAAGCGGCTATGAAAATAGAAGAGGTGATGGAGTGTTACCATCTTGCCGGAGAGTATGACTACCTGCTTAAAGTTGTGGTGAAAGACATGAATAGCTATCAGCAATTTATTGTCAATAAATTATCGGCCATAAATAATGTGGGACAAGTACAGAGCTCATTTGCACTTTCCACACTTAAGGCCACGACAGCTTATGCTCTATAATTTTATTTTATTATGAAAGGAGACTCTCGATGTCTTCTTTTGAGAGGCTTTTTACGAAGCTTTCTTCAGTATTTATGAGGTCGCTAGCCAGTTTCTTTTTATGACTTTGTAGGGCCAGTATTTTCTCTTCTACCGAGTTTCTGGTGATGAATTTATAAGTAAATACTTTATTTTCCTGACCGATTCGATGGGCTCGGTCTACTGCCTGAGCTTCTATGGCAGGATTCCACCAAGGATCTAAGATAAATACATAATCTGCCTGAGTCAGGTTGAGGCCTAAACCACCAGCTTTCAATGAAATTAAAAATACTTTAAGATTTTCATCATTTTGGAATCGCTCTACTTGCTCTTTTCTATCCTTGGTAGACCCATCGAGATAGGCAAAATCGACACCTTCTTTTTTGAGGTAGCTCGACATAATTTTAAGGTGCTTTACAAACTGGCTAAATATTAAAACCTTGTGATTTTCTTGCATGGCATTTTCCAGGAGGGCTTTTACATCCTCCATTTTGCCGGAATCTCCCTCATAATCTACGTCTACCATCTTAGGGTGGTTGGCAATTTGGCGTAGTTTGGTAAGGCCTTGCAATAAGAGTAGTTGTGATTTACTTAACCCTTTAGATTCAATGTTTTCAAGAATCTTATTTCGGTATTGCGATTTTACCTCTTCGTATTCTTTCTCCTGATCAGGAGTCATCTCACTATACTGCACGTTTTCTACCTTTTCTGGTAGCTCGGTCGCAACCTGTGATTTATGACGTCTCAATATGAAAGGCTTAATAATAGAATTCAGCTTCTTTATCTTAGACTCGTCCTGCTTCTTCTCTATCGGGTTTAAAAATTCGTTTTTAAAGAAGCTTTGAGAGCCAAGTAGTCCAGGATTTATAAAGTTCATCTGAGACCACAAATCCATGGTGCTGTTTTCGAGTGGTGTACCAGTAAGGATTAGTCTATTTCTGCATTTAAGCTTTCTCACCGATTTGGCAATATTAGAGCTAGGGTTTTTTATGGCCTGAGACTCATCTAATATCACATAGTTAAAATAGAAAGTCGACAAGAGCTCAATATCTAACCTTACGATACCATAGGAAGTAATTATAATATCGTACTTGCTAAACTTCTCTGGGTTTTTCTCTCTATTAGTGCCTGTATAAGTGAAGACTTTAAGGTTTGGCGTAAAGCGTTTGGCCTCCATCTCCCAGTTATAAACTAAAGAAGTCGGCATAATGAGTAGCGAAGTACCTTCAGCTCCGGCTTCTTTTTGTGATTGCAGCAAAGCGAGAGTCTGTACTGTTTTACCAAGACCCATGTCATCGGCCAGACAGCCACCAAATTTGTAACTTCTTAAAAACTGCATCCAATCATAACCCGCCTTCTGGTAAGGCCTTAGGTCACCTTTAAATTGAGCAGGAGTTTCGAACTCATCCATACGATCAAACCCGCGAAGCTTTTCGAGTTTATTACTCATATTCACTTCGGCAAGGTTTCCTGCTTCCAGATCCTTGACTAAGGCTAAATGATGTTTTTTAAGCTTAGGTACTCCGTTTTCATCTTCTTCTGTAAAAGCAAAAAGCTCCGAATACTCAGTTATCCATGATTCAGGAATAACTGCGATCTGACCATTTGGTAACTCAATCTCATGATTTTTCTTCATGATCATCTTTCTAAGCTGCTTAAAGCTTATTTCATAGTCACCAAACTTTACTACTGCGTGTATGTCAAACCAATCTATATTCTCTCGTACCTCAACTTTTATCTTGTATTCTCCGATGAAGTATTTCTTAGATGATTTGCCTTTTTGCTCAATCTTAAAGCCTCTGTTTTCAAGGTCTGTGCGCTCATTATCTAGCCATGCAAACGCCTTGGTTTTAGGCATCGCTATTCGCGATCCTTTCAAAGGAAGGCCAGAAGACACCAGGTAGTTTATAGTCTCTTTTTCATCATCCAGCTTTCGCTTTACACGATGAAAGATATAGTCGTTCTTTGTTTTCTCAACCGACACGCTAACAGGGCCAATATTATCAGCTTTAAACTGAAAAGGGCCGTATTTAAATGCTAGCTCAAAAAGAATTTTCTCACTCTCTGTCTTTGCTTCACCATTTTCTTCAAAGAGTGACATATTGCCACTATTTGATTGCAGCTCAGATAGGGTAAGTATCGGCAAAGGGTCGTAGTGCTCACTGTTAATCTCAAAGCCTTTTGCATATACATCAAAAGAGGCTACCAGTGGTGCTACGAACTTATTGTAATATGTCTCCTCGACATTGCGAGGGATAACGATAAATTTTTTATTGAGAAACGGCATAAGTTTTTTGCCGTCAACGTCTTTTTCAAAGGAATATAATTTGCCTGCGAGTACCATCCATGCAGGGTTTTTACAAATTATATAAGCGCCTTTGTATTGAAAATCGACTTTCTCACCATTATGCTTGATGGTAGGGAAGTAATGTGTATTATCTTCATTTCTCCGGAAATGGAAAAGAATGGTCGCTTTTTCCTGTAAGACTTCAATCTGACGCCATGCCGGCTCGCCATCATTACCCATCTCAAAAACCATTTTGCCTTTGAGGTTTTCCAGGATTTTGGCACGTCTACGCTCCAGGTAACTTTCTATTTCCGTTTGCAGAAGCTCATTTCCCTTTTCCTTGTCATAGATTTTAGGAAAGTAATCTTCGGGCTTGATGATTTTGCCATTATTGAATTTCTTAATGACAGCATCCTGCTGCATCTCATCAATGGTGTCGATGAGCGTATAGTCAGTATCATCTAATCTAGACTCAAACTCACGCGCATTTTTAGAAGAAATATTCTGATGCTGCAAGGTGAGTTTTCCCTTATCGTCTAAGTGCACCACAAATGACTCAAATAAGTAGCCAAGGTACTCGTGCTGGTACAGCGAATAGATGATCTGAAAAGGTTGAGCAGCGGAAACTTTCATATATTACATAGCAAACAGAAATTGCAAATTAAGCATTTTAAACCAATTTAGGGACATTTTTGAGGTGACATTTCCTCTTAAAAGGCACATGGTAAGTTAAAATGCCTTTTTGCCAGATGGATGGTATACGGGCATTTTGGGTAAAAAGTTAGCTTATTTTTTAAGCATCTGATAGTCAAAAACTTACATCGCGCTATAAAAATTCTACGTTATTATAGCGTGTAGCAATTACAGCAGGTCGGTAAGAGATAATAACCGTAATAAGAATTAGACTGAGAGAAGTATATATAAAGTCCATGAGCTGCATTTCTACAGGATAATTCTCTAATACTGAGGTTTCCATGCCCATAGAAATAAGTCCGAATGTTTGCTGTGCCCAACAGATGACTCCTCCAATTAATAGTCCCATGGCTGCCCCGCCTAATGATATGATCGCACCCTCTGCTAAAAAGATCGATTTTATAAGTTGGTTGTTGGCGCCCATGGCAAAAAGGATAGAAATATCCTTTTTCTTGTCTAAAGCTAACATGGTTAAAGCAAAGAAAATGTTGATAGCGCCAATAGCCAGGATGAAAGAGAAGGCTATAAACACAAATAGTTTCTCCAATTTCAAGATTTTGTATAAATCAGCGTGCTGTTCTTCATTGTCCAAAATTGAAAACTGATCGCCTAATGTGGCTTTAAGATTGGCTTTCACATCACCTATATCATAGTCAGGGTCAGTTTTGATTTCTAATGAAGTGCGTTTATCGCCATAATTAAGCAGCGACTCTGCAAAATCAAGTGGTACGAAAATATAGTTTTCGTCATAGTTCTTTTCTATGGCAAATACACCCCCCGGCAAGATATTGCGACTAGAGTATAGGTTGCTTACATCTATAGACCCGGGCTTTACATCTTTGATGAAATGGATCTTGAGCGGATGCAAATCATTATTTATCATAATTGACAGCGCATACTGCACGCCCCGGCCTATAATGGCATAATTTACATTACCGTCTTTGAGCTTTAATTCGCCACTTACAATTGAGCTATCAAGTCTATGCTGGTCAAGAAAATTATCACTTACGCCTTTAATTGTCACGACCATATCAGCCTCTCGATACATCACATAGGCATAGTCTTCAATTACTTCGGTGAGTATTTCGACTCCTTCTGTTTCTTCTATTTCTGTTTTTAGAGAATCGGAAAGTACAAATGATTTTCCCTCTTTGAGTTCGACTTTTATTTGAGGATCAAAAGAGCCATATAGTGACCTTAAAAGCCCCTCTAGGCCATTGAATACTGATAAAACTATAATGAGTGCAGCCGTGCAAATAGCCACTATCAGCATAGAAATGATGGAAATGATATTGATGAAATTTCTCTTTCTTTTAGAAAAAAAGTACTTCTTCGCTATGAATAGAGAAAGTTTCAAATAATAGCAGGCTTAATCTTTTGATTCATCTTCCTCATCACCATCAGCAGGAGGAATATCGAGATTATCTATAATCTCATCTATACGGCTGGCTTTTTCTTCTACCTCATCGATAATGAAGATTAGCTCAGGTATAATTCTTACTTGCTTGCCTATTTTATTTCCCAGCTCCTTTCTGATTTCGCTTTTGCGATCAGATATTTTGTCGAGTAGGGCCTCCTTGTCTTTAACAAGCATCATGGAGAGGTATATCTTTGCAATACTTAAATCAGGCGACATTTTCACATCAACAACACTTACGAATGTATTAGTGAAAATACCCATTTTATCTTTTTGGAAGATATCGCTAATATCTCTCTGGATAAGTCTGGAATACTTTTGTTGTCTGGTACTTTCTTGCATAGTGCAAATATCCCATTATATTTATTTTTTTCTCAATATTCATCTATTT
>NZ_SMMD01000351.1 GCF_009711475.1 Fulvivirga aurantia | reverse complement strand
ATCACCACCATCCCATGCGTTTTGGTAATTATCTGAGCTAAATATTTCATTACCCCATCGATTATTAATTACCAGCACAGCTCCTTCACTAGGTAGGTTCCTTACTACAAATAAATCGTTTGCACCATCTCCATTAGGTGTAAATATGTTAGGCACTCTTATTTCTGTATTTAAATCTACCCTGGCCACTAATGGCACCACACAGCCAAGTGTATCTATCACCTCTACGAGATATCTACCTGCTGGTACATTTTGGTAGAAAGCCTCCAACTCAAACTCATTATTTTGAGTAACCGGCTCATACTCTGTCATAAAAGACTGACCCTGGATAGAAGCTGAATCTAGCTCCACTCTCGTCTGATACGGTGCTAACCCTCCTGAGAAGTTTATCACCTTAAAGCTACCTGTTGGTCTGTCTGGTAGTGACTCTGTACTTTCAGCAATTACTGCTGTGAGATCACCAGGGATTACCAATGATTCAGGATGTTGGTAAGCTAGCTCAGTACCAAGACATGCCGGCTGGTCATCTTGTACCAATTCAAGCTCATATTCAGCAATTAAATTAAGGAATGCCCTATTTTTAATTAACCTTTCACTTCCATTGGCACTTAGATTGAATGAGATACTGTCGACTACATCACCAAACTTTTCTCTTACTCTTAGCACGTATTCTACATTATTGTCTCCTGTGATATTGGTCAATAACAGTTCTTTATTATCGATTTCACTAATACAACCAAACTCGTAGTCAAATGAGACAGCTGAAGGACCATCTGCTATAGTTACTTCTCTTCTGTTTGGACACGTAGCACCAGTTGAAACTACTGTTACATAGTAAGTACCCTTGGTTAAATCATTGAATGGAATACTATCATTACCGTCTGATGTTATATTAAAAAATTCAGACGGATCATCAACAGCGCTTGTACTTATTCCAACTTGAAATGATCCCACAGAGT
Organism: Fulvivirga aurantia; assembly: GCF_009711475.1. Taxonomy (GTDB): domain Bacteria; phylum Bacteroidota; class Bacteroidia; order Cytophagales; family Cyclobacteriaceae; genus Fulvivirga; species Fulvivirga aurantia. Next base: position 946 of record NZ_SMMD01000351.1, on the reverse strand, counting down.
TAATTATAACGCTAATTCTTCCATTGCTTGCAGTACCGTTATCGCAATCTGGGTCTTTGACATTAGTATCAAAATCTACTAAACCTGGGAAAGGTACGATAATAGTAAAATCTCTTTCACATCCACCTACTCCGTCATCAATAACTGTTAAGATATGATCTCCACCAGCCAATGTACCAAAAGTATTATCGGTTGGTAGATCATCGAAGAAAGCCCCATCTAATCTATAAGAATAGGTTCCAGAGCCACCGGTTACAGCATCTACTATAATTGAGCCATCGTTGTTGTCACATGATGCCTCTGTAGTTGATGTATCAATATCCAACTCATCATTCCCATTATTGATTACAACAGTAACTGCAGCATTACAAGGGTCAGAAGAGTTTCTTCTTACGCTTATTACTTGCTCAAAGCTTGGAGCAGGTCCTGCTGGGATACCTGTAATTTGAGTCCCAGCTATAAATGTATTCCATATCGTTCCATCTAGAGACCACTCAAGTGTATTACCTGTTTCCCCGTCTACATCAATCGTTACTGCACCAGAAGCATTACCAAAACATTCTGGCTCTACTACGTTAGAAGCAATCGGTGTACCTACAGTTCCTGATTGATCGACAGTTACTGTACCAGTTTTTATACAACTTGGATCACCATACTGAACAGTAAAGTTGTACACTCCAATAGGTAAATTACTAAATACAGAGTCATTGACATTCGTTCTTGAAACAGGACCATCAATATCTATAATTACTCCAGTATTATTTACAGAAGGTATAAACGGATTAATTCGGAAAATCACCTCACCATCAGAGTTGGTACAAGTAGCTGGAGTAATGTTTCCATCAGGGAATGAGATTGCAACTGTAGCACATTCACCTGTTCCTCCACCACCACATGATGGGTCTGAAGGATCCAAAATATCTACTGTCAGTATCTCTGTGGCGTC
>NZ_SMMD01000843.1 GCF_009711475.1 Fulvivirga aurantia | reverse complement strand
GAATAACGCATTTAAGTTTGAATTTAAAAAACTCATGAGTCTGTTACTCTTACTATCTTCAGGCTTTTTGGTAAACGCACAGTCGCACAACGAAAATGCTTTATTATGGAAAGTAACCGGTAACGGGCTGCAGCAACCTTCATACATCTTTGGCATACTTAAGTTTATACCCACAGAAGATTACATTCTCCCAAATTCGGTAATAGATAAAATGTCTGATTGCGAAATTTTATCTACTGAAACCCTGCTTGATCATCATGCTAAACACGAGCTAAATAAAGCCGCTCACCTCGACCACCACCAATCTATTGATGAATTTCTGACAGAATCAGAATACAAAAAACTTCAAGATATCTTTCACGACCGCCTGGGAGTAAGTCACCTTAAATTTGATCTCGTTTATAAAAAGTTTAAGCCTATCATGCTATCTACAACAATGACCAGATTGGCTATGGGAGATGTGCATTTTTATGAACTGGATCTTATACAGAAGGCGCACCAAAAGGATATGTTAATTCTCGGTTTGGAAACAGTAGAAAGAGAAGTTAAAGCATTGGAAAGTTTTAAAATGGACGATCAGGTAAGTGCTTTGAAACACACTATTGAAAATTTCGACCAACAAATTGCCGATTACAAAACGCTAATCGAAGCTTACAAAAGCGGTGACTTACATAAAACATTAGAGTACTTTATGCACCCAGTTGAAGAAAACGAAGATTTCAGAAAGCATTTCGTGATTCAACGTAACAAAGAATGGCTACCAAAAATGACTGATTATATGAAGAAAGCACCTACATTTTTTGCTGTAGGCACCTCTCACTTACCAGATGATGATGGCTTAATTCACCTTCTGCAAGAAGAAGGGTATAACGTTGAGCCTATTAAGGATTTGAAGTAAGCTTAGAGTAAATCTTCGAGATTTTTAACTCCCATATTTCTATCAATTGTAAAGCCTTCACCATAATTCACTCCTATGGAATGCCCCAGCTCTTTTCCACGTGACTCCAGCATTTCCATAAACTGAGGTGACGATATGTAGGTGTCAGGCTCATCACTGTTCGGATCATAAAATTGTGATTTAAATGCCTTAATTGCTTTCATCTTGGTGTCCCAATGATCACTTACATCAACTACAAAATCTGGTTGAATAAAAATGCTTTGTATATAGTGATATACAGCTTTGGGTCTCCAGGGATCCTGGTTATTGCCATCATCATCCTGGGTTTCTACCTTCGTCAGGCCAGCTAGAAAGCATGCATCAACCACCAATTGAGAGGCTTTCCCATGGTCGGGGTGTCTGTCTTTAATGGCATTAGCCAATATTATTGAAGGCTTAAATTTTCTAATTGCTCTCACTACATCTAATTGATGGTCTTTGTCATTTACAAAAAATGCATCATCGAAGTACAGATTTTTACGCACTGTCAGACCTAGAATTTTTGCGGAAGCAGCTGCTTCCTGAGCACGTATTTCTGAGCTGCCTCTTGTGCCCATTTCACCTTGAGTGAAATCAACAACTCCTACTTTTTTACCCATAGCTACATGAGAGGCAATAGTTCCCGCACAACTCAGCTCAGTATCGTCAGGGTGTGCAGCAAAGGCTAATATATCTAATTTCATAAGTCAGTGTTTAAACGCTAAAAATACATAGTCTGAAATTACTAGCCTAACCGGACTTGATAAACCATTTGAAATGTCGGCCATTACATATTTTTTGCTACATTGGGCTCTGACTAAACTACACCTTATGCGAACAATCATTGTTTTTATTTTCTCTCTCATGGCATTTGCAGTGGCAGCCCAACCTAACACAGAAATATATACATACGACCTGTCTTTGTCTGATTCAGGTTATGTAATCCAAAATCCGGTTAACATTACTTATCAAAACCCCGGGTATGACAACCAGCCTCATTTTAAGCCAGATGGCACTTTATACTATGTAACCACTATCGATGGGCAGACCGAAGTGGCACAGGCAGAATTGAATGAATACTCATGGACACAACTGACCTATACACCTGATAGTGAGTATTCTCCCACACCTATGCTGGGTCGAGATGGATTCTCTGCCATCAAGCTGGAAACTGACGGTACACAGCTGCTATGGCAATTTTTAGATTCTGGAGAGAGTAGTGTTTTAATAGACTCATTGAAAATAGGCTACCACTGCTGGTATAATGAGGATGTTGTCGTGGCTTTTGTATTAGGTGAACCTTCAACTTTACAGGTTTGCCATCTTAAAACTGGTGAAAACATTATTCATCAGAAAAATATAGGTCGATCTCTGGATAAAATGCCCAACAAACCTCTCATCAGCTATGTAAGTAAAGAAAATGAAGATTGGGAAATAAAATCGCTACATCCAATTACCGGTGCTACAGCAGTAGTAGCTAAAACGTTACCAGGTTCAGAAGATTTAGCATGGTCTTCAAATGGATCGGTGTTTATGGGTAAGGGTAGTGTTTTGTATTCATTTACACCAGAAAAAGACAGCGATTGGAAAAAGGTCCATTTCAAAGATAATTCCTTTTCAAAAAGTCAAAGTAAAATACTTAACGGAATAACAAGACTAGCCATAAATCCTCAAGGAAATAAGATTGCAATCGTTGTAAATCAAGCACCATGAAAAGGTTAATCAGCATATTTTCTCTTTTAAGTGTTCTTAGCTGTTCAACATCTGAAAAAGAACCTTATGATCTGGTATTTGCCAATGCTACTGTAGTAGATGTCATTAAGGGTGAAGTCATCGAAAATCAATTAATTGCCATAAAAGATGATACTATCGTGCGAGTCGTTGACATGGCTAACCAGAAAGAAGTGTCAGCTTCCAAAAAGATTGACCTTAATGGAAAATACATCATGCCCGGGCTTTGGGATAACCACGTACATTTTAGAGGTGGTGATTCACTAATCGCAGAAAATCGTGATATGCTTCCTCTCTTCTTAAAATTTGGAATCACCACTGTTAGAGATGCGGGAGGAGATATTACGCCAAGTGTCTTATCATGGAAAGAAAACATTGTAAATAAAACGCTCGATGGGCCCTTTATATTTACATCAGGACCTAAACTCGATGGACACGATCCGGCCTGGCCGGGCTCAATTCAGGTGACTAATTCTGAGCAGATAAACGATGCCTTAGATTCTATCGAAGCCATAGAAGGCAATTATGTAAAAATGTATGATGGTAGTCTTACCGCTGATACTTATTATCAGATCATAGAAGAAGCGGAAAGAAGAGGGCTTAAAACAACTGGTCATATGCCGATGTCAGCTGATTTGCTTACTGCTGTAGATTATGGCTTGGACGGCACAGAACACATGTATTATGTACTTAAAGCATGCTCTCCGAAGGCTGATAGTCTTACAAAATTAGATTTAGGCTATGGTATGGTGTCCACTTTGGTTGATACTTACGATAAAAACCTGGCTAATCAAGTGTATACCGAACTGGCTAAGCAAAACTTCTACATCACTCCTACCCTATACATTGGCAAAACACTGTCTCAATTGGCTGACGCAGATCATTCTGGGGACTCTTTGCTTCAATACATGGGGCAAGGTATTCAAAAAACTTACCAGGGTAGAATTGACAGAGCCAAAGCGGCTAAGGAGAGTGGTAATAATTCAAGAAGTAAACTGGCAGCTCTCACCAATCAAATGATTACTCCTATGTACGAGGCTGGTGTACATCTATTAGCAGGCTCAGATTGTGGCCCTTATAATTCGTATGTTTATCCAGGTGAGTCATTACACGGTGAACTTAGAGCTTTGGTTAAGACTGGGCTTAACCCTCAGCAAGCACTCATCACTTCAGTAGTTAATGGCCCTAAGTTTTTTGGATTAGAGCGCTATTATGGTAGTGTGACTAATGGTAAAGTAGCCGATCTACTTATATTGGAAGCAAATCCTTTAACCAACATTGAGAATCTTACCAGCATCAATTTAGTAGTAGCTAAAGGAAAATCATACAACCTTAATGAGCTCAGAGATTTGTTAAAATAAAAAAGGAGTTGCCTAAACAACTCCTTTCCATCTATTATATATCTCTTTCTAGTTAGAAGCTTCTGCAGGCTCCATTTCTTTTTCTTGAAGAAATCGCTCGGCATCTAAAGCTCCCATACATCCTGTTCCTGCAGCCGTTACCGCCTGACGATATACTCTGTCAGCAGCATCACCTGTTGCAAAAACACCTTCTACATTTGTCTTTGAGCTTCCCGGCTTTACTTTTAAGTAGCCAGTCTCATCCATATCTAAATAATCTTTAAATATGTCTGTATTTGGCTTATGACCGATCGCTACGAAAAATCCATCCACTTCCAAATCAGTTTTCTCATTGGTCTGATTATTTACTACTCGCGCTCCGGTTACATTATCACCATCACCAAGTATTTCTTCGGTTTCGGTATTCCAAAGCACTTCTATATTTGGTGTGTTTAAAACACGTTTCTGCATGATCTGAGATGCCCTCATCTCATCACGTCTTACTAATAAGTATACTTTTGGGCATAGATTGGCCAAATAAGTAGCCTCTTCTGCTGCGGTATCTCCTCCCCCAACTACTGCTACATTTTTACCTTTGTAGAAGAAACCATCACACACTGCACACGCGGACACACCTTTGTTATAATAAGCCTCTTCTGAAGGTAGCCCTAAGTATTTTGCACTAGCCCCGGTGGCAATAATGATAGAATCTGCAATTATCTCATATTTATCATCTACAACAGCTTTGTGTGGGTAGCCTGAAAAATCGACTGACGTTACCATTCCATAACGAATATCAGTACCAAATCTTTCTGCCTGTTTTTGAAAATCAACCATCATCTGAGGACCATTGATGCCGTCAGGATAACCTGGATAATTCTCAACATCATTGGTGGTCGTCAACTGGCCTCCAGGCTCACCACCTGTAACCATTATTGGGTCCAACCCCGCTCTTGAGGCATAAATTGCTGCAGTATATCCGGCTGGCCCGGATCCGATTATAAGTACTTTTGCTTTTTCTTGTTCCATTTACCTGTTTTTCGATTCTTAATGTCTAACAAACGTTTATTTATCTAAGTTTGGATGTCTATCGATTTTCCTAAGAATGTCGGCTCCGTTGCAAAGATAAAAAAAGGCCTCTTCTTAAGTATACAGAAGAGGCCTTTTGAATTTTTTAATATTTGACATTATCCAAGATAAGGCTTCAAAGCCTTACTTCTTGATGTATGTCTTAATCTCCTAATTGCTTTTTCTTTTATTTGTCTCACACGCTCCCGTGTCAGATTAAACTTTTCTCCAATCTCTTCCAACGTCATCGAGTGCTCTCCATTAAGACCAAAATACAATGTAATTACATCTGCTTCTCGCTGGGTCAAAGTAGATAAAGCTCTCTGAACTTCTCTTCGTAAAGAGTCATTCATAAGTTCATTATCCGGAGTTTCTTCAAGTTCGTTTTCCAAAACATCTAACAAGCTATTTTCTTCTCCGGAAACAAAAGGTGCATCCATTGAGACATGTCTACCAGAAATCTTCATAGTATCCACAACTTCAGCGGTTGTTACCTCAAGCACTTCAGCTAACTCATCCGGTGATGGCTCACGTTCATACTTTTGCTCAAGTTCAGAAAAAGTCTTAGATATTTTATTAAGAGATCCTACTCTGTTTAAAGGCAATCTTACGATTCTGGATTGCTCTGCGAGCGCTTGCAGTATAGACTGGCGTATCCACCAAACTGCGTAGGATATAAACTTAAAACCTCGGGTTTCATCAAAGCGTTGTGCCGCTTTTATCAACCCGAGGTTTCCTTCATTTATCAAGTCTCCTAAAGAGAGGCCTTGATTTTGATATTGCTTTGCCACTGACACGACAAATCTTAAGTTGGCCTTGGTAAGTTTTTCTAAAGCTAGTTGATCTCCTTCCCTAATCCGCTGCGCTAACTCAACTTCTTCATCAGGTGTAAGTAAATCAACCTTACCAATTTCTTGCAAATACTTATCCAGAGATTGACTCTCTCGATTCGTAATTTGCTTGCTAATCTTAAGCTGTCTCATGTCTGGATACTAAATTTTTAACATATTTGGCTTGCTAGACCAACACCAATGTTAAAGAATTTAGTTCCAAATGACAATAGTTCCGTTCGAAAAAAATTAGTTGCTTTTCTCCTCTTTCTTTTCTGGTTTAGGAAGCAATACTTTTCTGCTAAGTCTGAATTTACCGGTCTTTTTATCAACCTCGATCAGCTTAACTTTCACTTCTTCGCCTACTTCCATAACGCCTTCCATCTTCTCTACACGCTCCCATTTGATCTCAGAAATATGTAGAAGACCGTCTTTGCCAGGCATAAATTCGATGAAAGCTCCAAATGGCATAATCGACTTCACTTTACCATCATATACTTCACCTACTTCTGGCACAGCAACGATAGCTTTAATTCTACCTAAAGCATCATCCATGGCAGTTTTATCTACAGCAAATACACTCACAACACCCTTATTGTCAACCTCTTCGATCACAACAGTAGCACCTGTTTCTTTTTGTATTTCCTGTATCACTTTACCACCTGGTCCTATCACTGCTCCGATCATATCCTGATCAATAGTGAGCACTTCAGAACGTGGTGCATTAGGTTTCAAGTCACCTCTTGGTGTCTCGATAGTTTTCTTCATTTCATTTAGAATGTGAAGACGACCTTCTCTAGCTTGCGCTAAAGCTTCTTTCAACACATCGTAAGAAAGACCATCTACTTTAATGTCCATTTGAGTAGCAGTGATACCATTTTCAGTACCTGTTACTTTAAAGTCCATATCTCCTAAGTGATCCTCATCACCTAATATGTCAGAAAGAATAGCGTGATTCTCCCCATCAGAGATCATACCCATAGCGATACCAGATACTGGTCGCTTGATCTGAATACCAGCATCCATCATAGCCAATGAACCTGCACAAACAGTGGCCATCGAAGAAGAACCATTTGATTCCAGAATATCAGAAACTACTCTGATTGTGTATGGATTTTCTTCCGGTAAAACAACTTTTAAAGCTCTCCAGGCAAGATTGCCATGACCAACTTCTCTTCTTCCAGGACCTCTGTTAGGTCTTACTTCACCTGTAGAAAAACCCGGGAAGTTGTAGTGAAGCATAAATTTATTTGTACCAGATATCATAGCACCATCAATAAGCTGCTCATCCATTTTAGTACCTAAAGTAACAGTACTTAATGATTGAGTTTCACCTCTTGTAAACAACGCAGAACCGTGAGTAGAAGGCAAATAATCAACCTCAGTAGCGATAGAACGAACTTCGTTGAAAGATCTACCGTCAAGACGTTTCTTGTCTGTCAAGGCAAGCTTACGACAAGCTTCTTTTTGAATGTTTTTGAAGTAACGACCAATTAAAACAGGATCTACCTCATTATCTTCAGGCAAAGATTCAACGTACTCTTCTTTTATCGCCTTAAAGGCTTCAGCACGATCGTCTTTACTTGGCATTTGCTTTTGAGCAATAGCGTAAGCTTTGTCAAATAACTTAGCCTGCATATCTGCTTTAAGTTCCTCATCATCAGTTTCATGAGAGTACTCTCTTTTCACTGTTTTGCCAGTAGCTTCTGTAAGCTCCAGCTGAACTTTACACATTTCTTTAATCGATTCGTGAGCAACTTTAATTGCTTCAAGCATATCATCTTCAGAAACCTCATCCATTTCACCTTCTACCATTAGAATATTATCTAAAGTAGCTGCAACGATAAGGTCTAAATCTGCTTTTTCTTTATCTTCCATTGATGGGTTTACGACAAACTTGCCATCAATTCTGGCCACTCTCACTTCTGAGATTGGTCCATTAAAAGGTATGTCTGAAACAGAAAGTGCTGCTGATGCTGCTAAAGCTGCTAAAGCATCTGGTGGAGCAGTCTGGTCGCCAGACATTAATTGGATCATGATTTGGGTATCGGCATGATAGTCGTCATTAAACATTGGACGAATGGCTCTATCTACCAATCTTGAAATAAGTATTTCATAGTCTGAAAGCCTTCCTTCTCTTTTAAGGAAGCCACCAGGTACTTTACCTGCAGAAGCAAATTTTTCCTGGTAATCGACTGACAAAGGCAAGAAGTCTACCCCTTCTTTGGCGTCTTTGCTTGAAACTACTGTTGCAAGTAGCATGGTATCACCCATTCTCACGACAACAGCGCCATCAGCCTGCTTAGCTAATTTTCCTGTCTCAATAGAGATGGTTCTACCGTCTGGTAGATTAATGGTTTTGTTAATTACATTGAATTGCATATAAATTGTTTATTTAGATAAATGTCCTTCAAGGAAATGCGATGAGCAGTTCCGGACGATTGGTTGCATTAAAAGACAAAAAGGGAACCCTACCGGATTCCCTTTTCTGTATGTTATTTTCGAAGTCCGAGCTCTTTTAATATAGCTCTGTATCTTTCGATATCAGTTTTGTGAAGGAAGTTAAGTAATTTTCTTCTTTTACCTACCAACCTCAAAAGACCTTGCTGTGTAGAATAGTCTTTTTTGTTTTTCTTCATGTGTTGAGTCAAATGAGTAATGCGGTGGGTAAAAAGTGCAATTTGAGACTCAGGTGACCCTGTATCTGTTTTTGACTTTAACCGACCATGATTTTCAAACAACTCTTGTTTCTTCTCCTTTTGTAAATACATGCTTAGTTAAAATTTGTGTTTTTTGTAAATTAAACTGCAAATGTACATTGCTGAGATGTATTAAACAACTACTCCTGCCCTTCTTTATTGTTATTATTTCTTTTCTTACCTATCCATCTACGTATCTTATCAATCAGCACTTTATAAAAATCAGCTTCAAAGATTCGTGCATCATTTCTGGCCTGTCTTAAGAAAATAAGGCCAATTGGTAAAAGGATTATATTAGCCGACCATATGGCATAAACCGGCTCAATTAGATCCTGTTTAGCATATTTCTCTCCCATCATGGTAAGAACATAAAAGATAATAAAGAAGATAATAGATACTAACACAGGTATACCCAAGCCGCCTCTTTTAATAATAGCCCCTAAAGGTGCTCCAATTAAAAACATAATAATACAGGCCGCAGAATTGGCTAAGATCTTATGCCATTGTATATCATAGACATTTTTTTCGTAAGTCAAACGTTCGATTCTATTATTAAATGAGCGGATTTTGCTTTTGGTTTGCCTAACCAGGTTTAAGGAAGTTTGTAGCGAGTTCTCTGTTTCTGCTGTATTAAAAAGACTATCCACCAGATACTCGGTAGTCATTGTATCTCTCGGTTCAATTTTCTTTTCAACTCGCGGACGATCTATTCTTCTATCCCTTTCGTCTCTTAATTTTATGTCATCAGGGTCTTGGGCAATAACCTTTTTCTTTACCTGCTTGATTCTTTCTGCATTAGGCACCTTGGAAGTGGTTTTTTTCTTCTCTGCCCTTACCGGTTTAGCCGTAGGTCTATTAGGCTTTTTCTTATCTTTCTTATCTACCCCCAGATCACCTTTCTTGGTTATTTTAAGATCATTTTCCTCTTTGCTCCTTTTAATGGAATCCATTTTGCGTGCATCCTCTGCACGTCTTATTGAGTCTTCAATGACTTCTATTGAGTCTTGATAATGCTTAAACTCAACTAAATCCTGTGGCATAGCAATAGTATCGTCTCGCATGTGATAATAAAAGGCCACAGGCATTTGCTCGAAAACTTCAATTTTCTTCGATTTTACTTCTCTCTCAGAAGAATCAACATCGTTGGTAAGCTGACTGAGATTTCGCATTATCCTATTCCCTTCAAAAAGGCTTTGATCTGTACGATTTAAACCAAAAGAAGAAAGGTCAAGAATAAACTCACTCTTATTGAAACTACTTCGATAAAATGTTTCTTTACGTTTATCATTGGCCGATGAAGCCGCTTTATCATCCTCACCGTATGTGTTGCCATCATAGAGCTCTAGCTTCAAATAACGATCATTATAAAAAGTGTACATTTTGCCTGAGTCAGCAATTGTCACTTTTTTATTTCCCGTCAGATTTCTATGATCATAGATAATGATGTCTTTGAGTGTGGTGCCATCATCAAATTTCTCATCTACTTTTATACTAAAGTCTGGTATGCCATTATAAAAGGCCCCTTGCTTCAGGTCTAATGCCGGCTTTTTTTGCTTTATATCATATAAGAGGCTGTAAGCTTCTAATGCAGCCTTTGGCACGAAATAATTGTTAGAATAATAGGCAAATACGGTAAGACCTAAAACGAAAATAAATATTGGAAGAAGTGCTCTTAGCAATGAAATACCTGCACTTTTTATAGCGGTAAGCTCAAAATGCTCCCCTAGATTACCAAATGTCATGAGCGAGGAAAGCAATACTGCAAGCGGCATTGCGATCGGTGTCATGAAAACAGCAAAATAAAAAAGCAACTGCCCAAGTACCTCAATACCAAGGTCTTTACCTACTATATCATCGAAGTATTTTAGCATATGCTGTGTGAGCAATATGAACACCACGACAAGAAAAGTAAGTAAAAAGGGCCCCAGAAAAGAGGAAATTATAAGCTTATCAATCTTCTTCATTACCACATCTTCTTAACAAAAAGAGGGCCAAAAATAGTGAAATATCTGCGTCTTTAGTTATCCGCCTACGGTTTCTTTTAGTGCATCGACCAATCCCTCCCACATGTCATATAATTCCTCGTTATCATCCATTTCAGAATAGTCGGTAATTTTGATGAATACAGTTTGAGTGAGTTCGTTTACATCGAGGCGTAGCTCAAAATAGGCGGGATCATCAGTATCCTGTCCGTCTTCAGGCAAAAATTCAAACTTCACATAGCTGTG
>NZ_SMMD01000874.1 GCF_009711475.1 Fulvivirga aurantia | reverse complement strand
TCTTCTTTTTTTACCTTTTCTCTTGCCTTTATTTTTGTTGTTGTATTTCCTGTCCATCTTCTCTAAATCGCTATTTAGAGCAAGACTGTCTTTATCCGGCTCATTATCTTCCAGTAAGGAAGCAGGCTTATTTCCTTTTTTGTTTATGCTCAGGATTTCTTTTACTCTTCTTACATCAATTGGTATCCAGGTATTTTCATCATCATAGCCAAACCACATTACTTTTCTGAAAATATCGGTTTTTTGAAGTTTGGCTTTGCCCTTCTCAGTAATCAATGGGCCTTCCAGCTGAGGGATGTCCTCTAGTGCATCCATGTAGGTATCCAGCTCATAATTGAGGCAACACTTAAGCCTACCACACTGCCCGGAAAGTTTGCTAGGGTTGAGGGAAAGATTTTGATAACGTGCCGCACTGGTCGATACACTTTTGAAATCTGTCAACCAGGTTGAGCAGCACAATTCGCGCCCACATGAGCCTATACCTCCTAAACGGCCAGCCTCTTGCCTTAAGCTGATCTGGCGCATCTCTACTCTGATCTTAAATTCGCTGGCAAGTATTTTAATCAGTTCTCTAAAATCAACGCGGTCATCGGCCGAATAATAAAAAGTGGCCTTTGAGTTGTCAGCCTGATATTCGATATCAGATAACTTCATTTTTAATTTCAGGCTGTTGATGATCTCTCGTGTACGGTAGAGGGTAGGAAGTTCTCGCTTTTGTACTTCATCGTACTTTTCGAGGTCTTTTTGATGAGCAATGCGGTAGATCTTTCTGATCTCATCATTGTCCTTTACTTTCTTCTTTTGCATTTGTAGCCTTACCAGCTCACCCTTCAAACTTACGTGACCAATGTGGTGCCCATTAGGTACATCTACTACCACGGTGTCACCGGTAGTGAGGTCAAGGTCATCAGAGTTTCTAAAAAACTCCTTGCGACCACCTTTAAAGCGGATCTCAACTACTTTAAATTTATCTACCACTGGTAAGTCCATATTAGACAACCAGTCAAATACATTCATTTTATTGCAGCCGCCAGTCTGGCAGCCACCATTATTTTGACAGCCTTTTACGGTGCCATTTCCTGAACTACAGGTACTACATCCCGACATAGCTAACTTTTTTCATTCTACCACTTCTAAAGATACTAAAATGATCATGAATCTAAATGTAGCGCAAGTATATCTTTCCCGATATCTCTGCGGCAATACATGCCATCCCAGTGAATGTGGTCTATTCCGTTGTAGCTTATGGCTAATGCATCTTCTAATGTATCCGCTTTGCCTGTTACGGCTAGTACGCGGCCTCCGTTAGTGAGAATTTTATGTTTGTCGGCTTTGGTTCCTGCATGTATGATGAGTCCGTCACGTACGTCTGCAAGGCCGGAAATTGACTTGCCTTTTTCGTAACTACCAGGGTAGCCTTTTGAGACTGCCACTACTGTACTCGTTACCTGAGGATCAATATTGATTTTTGCAGAACTCAGCTTATCTTTTGCAGCAGCCAGGAGAAGGTCAACCAGGTCATTTTCAATTCTGGGAATCACAACCTGAGTTTCCGGATCTCCCATCCTTACATTGTATTCGATTACATATGGCTCATCATTTACGCTCATCAAACCAATAAAAATAAAGCCTTTGTAAGGAATGTCGTCTTTTTTGAGACCTTCAATAGTGGGCTTGATAATTCTTTTCTCAACCTTTTTTAGAAATTCTTCATTGGCAAAGTTTGCAGGAGAAACAGCTCCCATTCCCCCGGTATTAGGTCCGGTGTCTCGTTCGCCTATGCGTTTGTAATCTTTGGCCTCTGGTAGCACAATATAGTCTTTACCATCGGTCAGTACAAAAACAGAAACTTCGATTCCGTCTAAAAACTCTTCAACTAAAACTGTTTCGCTTGCCTCACCAAACTGCTGCTCGAGCAACATGGCTTTTAAAGATTCTTTAGCCTCCTGATAAGATTCGCAGATGATCACACCCTTGCCGGCAGCAAGCCCATCGGCTTTGAGTACAATTGGCAGGTTGCAAGTGTCTAGATAATTTAAGCCATCATTTATGTCTTTGGCTGTAAAACTCCTTGACTTGGCAGTCGGAATTCCATGCTTATCCATAAATTGCTTTGAGAAGTTTTTGCTTCCCTCTAGCTGGGCTCCTTTTTTGCCCGGGCCTACAAAAGCAACTTCTCGTAGTCCGCTGTCTGATTCAAAATAATCTCTCAGCCCTTTTACTAAAGGGTCTTCTGGTCCTACAACTACTAGTTCTATGCTATTTTCTAAAACGAAATTGCCGATAGCCGCAAAATCGTCTACTTTGATATTTACATTTTGAGCAACCTGTGTAGTGCCGGCATTTCCAGGCGCTACATATAGGTTTGAGCACTTTTCACTTTGAGCAATTTTCCATGCCAGCGTGTGTTCTCTGCCCCCGCTGCCTAAAATAAGTATGTTCATAATTGAATCTTATTTAAATACAAGGTGTCAAATTTAGGAAAATATGTGGGTGGCTAATACTTAATTTGCGTATTCTGACATAAACTTAATTCGCATCAGCCTGAGCTCTTCTTCTGAGTAATCTTCATTATCCTGATCCTTAAGTGCTTCCTGAATATTATCAGTGTCGGCATTTAAAAAATAATCGTAAAGATCATCTTGCTTTTCATCATCAAGCACCTGATCGATATAATAATCAAGATTGAGCTTAGTACCTGAGTAGCAGATATTCTCAATTTCTTTAAGCAGGTCATCAAAACTAATGCCTTTTGCATCTGCTATTTCTTCTAAGTCCACTTTTTTATCAATCTGCTGAATGATAAAAATCTTCATTTTAGACCGATTTACAGAAGATTTTATGACTACTTCAGAGGCTGTTGTGATTTCGTTTTCATCTACGTAATCAGAGATAAGAGAGAGGAATTGCTGCCCAAATTTTTGCACTTTACCCATTCCCACTCCATTTACATTGGCAAGTTCTGCTTCTGTAGTAGGGTAGGTGGTGGCCATTTCTTCTAAAGATGGATCCTGAAAAATGACAAACGGAGGTAACTCTTTTTGGTCAGCTATTTTCTTGCGAAGCCCTTTTAATAATCCAAAAAGCTTGACATCATAAGCCTTGGAATCAACCCTTGGTCGCTCACTGTTTTCTTCTTCACTAGCGTCTGTGGCATACTCATGATCCTTGGCAAATTTAATCGGATATGAGTCTTTGAGAAATTTGCGCCCTCTTTCAGAGACCTTAAGTACGCCAATGTTTTCTATGTCCTTTTCGAGAAATTCGTAAATCAACGCTTGTCTCACGTTTGATTTCCAAAAATCGATCGACTCTTCATTGCCCTTTCCGTAAACATCCAGTTTATCGTGATCGTAAGACTTTACGTACTGGTTTTCGCTACCTCGTATTACATTTACAAGGTGAGTGAGCCCAAATCGCTCACCAGTTGTAAGGGCAGCTTCAATCACAATTTTAAGCTCTTGCTCGGCCTGAAATTTTTCTTTAGGATTTTGGCAATTATCGCACTGCTCACAGTTATCTACCTTATACTCCTCACCAAAGTAGTGCAGTAGTTGTTTTCTTCTACAAACCGGTGATTCTGCATAGTATGACATCTCTTGTAGTAAGATGAGGGCATTCTCCCTCTCCTGTACAGATTTGTCTTTGTTAAACTTCTCTAGCTTGTTTATGTCATTGTGACTGTAAAACATCAGGCATTCGCCCTGGAGGCCATCTCTACCGGCTCTACCTGTTTCCTGATAATAACCCTCCAATGACTTTGGCACATCATAATGGATAACAAACCTAACATCTGGCTTATCTATACCCATACCAAAGGCAATGGTTGCCACAATAATATTTACATTTTCGTTGAGAAAGTCGTCCTGATTTTTTTCTCGAATAGAAGGATCGAGACCAGCATGATAGGGAGCCGCATTGAAACCATTTACATTTAAGATTTCAGCAACCTCCTGTACCTTTTTACGACTCAAACAATAGATAATTCCACTGTTGTTTTTATGCTTAGCCAAATACTGAACCAGCTGTTTCTTGGCGTGCTTTTTTGGCCTTACCTCATAAAAGAGGTTTGTTCTGTTAAAGGAAGACTTAAATAAATCAGCGTCTTCCATTTGGAGGTTGCGCTGTATGTCTTGCTGTACTTTAGGGGTAGCTGTTGCGGTAAGTGCAATTACAGGCAAGTTACCCAGTTGACCGATGATTTCTTTTATGCGCCTGTACTCAGGCCTAAAATCATGACCCCACTCAGAAATACAGTGTGCCTCATCTACAGCGACAAATGATATATTGGCTTGCTGTAAAAAATTTACATTTTCCTCTTTGGTGAGAGATTCAGGGGCTACGTATAGAAGCTTGATGTTTCCATTTAAGCTTTCTCTTTTTACCCTGTTTATTTCACCTTTGGTAAGTGTGGAATTGAGAAATTGTGCATTTATGCCGAAAGCTCTAAGCTGATCGACCTGATTTTTCATAAGTGCAATAAGTGGCGAAATTACGATCGCCAAACCATCAGAAATAATAGCAGGAAGTTGATAGCAAAGTGACTTACCCGCACCCGTTGGCATAATCACAAAAGTGTTTTTCCCTGCGAGTATGTTTTCTATTATTGCTTGCTGATTACCTCTAAATTGGTTGTAGCCAAAAACTTCTTTTAGCTTACCTTTTAATATGTCCGTCTCTTCTGCCAGCATGACATCAAATAAGAAATTTATAAACCTGAAACCTTCTTTAATATAACGTTTTTATATGAAACGCACTAGCAAATATAACAGAGTTGGTCGTGCTCTGTTATGGGCATTTCATTTTGATTTGATTATCTTAGAGCCGATTTTCTGACCACTAACGCAAAAGGACGTTGAAGTTAACAAAAAATATTCAAAACATCGCGAAGAACGTATTACTTAATGAGTCTGAGGCGATTAAAAACTTAATTGACTACATAGATGAAGGGTTTGAGGCTTGCGTAAATGAGATCTACAATTCGCAAGGTCGTGTGGTTGTAACCGGTATAGGCAAGAGCGCAATTATCGCCAATAAAATTGTGGCCACGCTCAACTCAACAGGTACACCCTCTCTTTTTATGCATGCTGCCGATGCCATACATGGCGACTTGGGTATGGTGCAAAAAGACGACATTGTAATTTGTCTTTCTAAAAGCGGAAACACACCAGAGATTAAGGTGCTGGTACCCTTGCTTAAAAGAACGGGATCAAAACTAGTTGGTTTGGTAAGTAATACCGATTCTTACCTGGCTCAAAATGCTGACTTTGTACTCAATGCTACCATTGGTATAGAGGCTTGCCCTAATAACCTTGCCCCAACAACTAGTACTACCGCGCATCTGGCAATAGGTGATGCATTGGCTGTCTGTCTCCTGGAGTTAAGAAATTTTTCTTCTCAGGATTTTGCAAAGTATCACCCTGGTGGATCACTCGGCAAGCAGCTATACTTAAAGGTTGATGATATCTATAGCAATAACGAGCTACCTACTGTTTCTGAAGACAAAACACTCAAAGAAGTAATAATTGAAATTTCGTCTAAACGATTGGGTGCAGCGGCTGTTGTAGATGGCAATAAACACCTATTAGGCATTGTCACTGATGGTGATATAAGAAGAGCTATGGAAAAGGAGCTTGATCTGGTGAGGGTAAAAGCTGCCGATGTAATGTCTGATGGGGCTAAAACTGTTGAGAAAGGCGATTATGCCGTAAAGGCGCTAAACATCATGCAGCAAAATAGCATAAGCCAGGTGGTAGTCTTAGATAAAAAGAAAGTAGTTGGCTTTGTACATATTCATGATTTGCTACGCGAAGGAATAGTATAAACACTACATAATAAAACGATGTTTTGTTAACTGAGACATCACAACAACCAAAACCGAAAAACTAATGAATAAGAATAATTATGTAGTTATAATGGCTGGAGGAATCGGCAGTAGATTCTGGCCATACAGTAGAAATGACCGCCCTAAGCAATTCCTGGATATTTTGGGCACCGGCAAGTCATTGATCCAAATGACTTTTGAGCGTTTCAATAAAATGATTGAAGACGATAATATTTATGTCGTTACTAATGATAACTACAAAGAGCTTGTAAAAACACAGCTACCAAAGCTCAAAGATGAAAATATCCTTTGTGAGCCGCTAAGAAGAAACACTGCTCCGTGTATAGCTTATGCCAGCCATAAGATTGCAATGAAAAACAAAGATGCAGTAATCACCGTGGCACCTTCAGATCATTTGATCCTCGAAGAAGATGCCTTTAGAAGTGTGATCACCACTGCATTGGAAGGGGCCGCAGACCAGGAGAAGCTTATTACTATAGGCCTAAAGCCAAATAGACCGGAAACCGGATTCGGTTATATACAATATCTGGAATCTGATAGTGAGCTAAAAAAAGTTAAAACCTTTACAGAAAAACCAGAAAAGGAGCTTGCAGTCAAATTTATTGAAAGTGGGGACTTCGTTTGGAACTCGGGTATATTTACCTGGGGCGTACAGGCCATTCTAAATGAATTTGAGAAGAGCCTACCAGAGATGGCAGAAATCTTCAATGAGGCCTCTCACAATTTCTGGACGGAAAAAGAAGATAAGGCTGTGGCCAGTGCTTATTCTCAATGTGCCAATATTTCAATTGACTTTGGAGTGATGGAAAAGGCACAAAATGTTTATACAGTTTTAGGTGACTTCGGCTGGTCCGACCTGGGATCATGGAATTCGTTACATGAGCAACTAGACAAGGATGATGAAGGAAATGCCATCAGAGGCAATGTAATGCTTTACGATACATCTGAGTCTATTGTCTATACTTCTAAAGACAAACTAACAATCGTACAAGGCCTGGATGACTACCTGGTCGCTGAGTGTGATAATGTGTTACTAATCTGCAAAAAAAGTGACGAACAAAAGTTCAGAGACTTTGTAGCAGATATTAAAGAAAAGAAGGGTAAACAGCAGTATTTATAATTTCTGCCTCACTGCTTCGTAAATGGCTACGGCAGCAGAAACTGAGACATTGAGAGAACCTATCTTGCCGGTCATTGGGATTTTACCCAAATGATCGGCCATTTTTAAGTACTCACCTGACACGCCATTTTCTTCAGAGCCTAAAATGATAGCAGAAGGCACTTTAAAGTCAACTTCATAAATAGATTTGTCAGTCTTTTCCGTACAGGCTACTACTTGTATTCCACTGTTCTTTAAAAAATCGATGGTAATTTTTAAATTTTCCTCTCTACATACAGCAAGGTGATTTAGTGCACCTGCAGAAGTTTTCATGGCATCGCTGTTTACAGCAGCACTTCCACGTGTTGGAATTACAATGGCATCAATACCGGCACACTCAGCCGTACGTGCAATGGCCCCAAAGTTTCTCACATCAGTTACCCTGTCCAAAATAAGAATAAACGGCTCTTTGCCTTTTTGGTAGCACTGATCGATGATGTTATCTAACGAAGCATATTTTACAGCTGAGATAAACGCCACAGCACCTTGATGATTCTTTCTGGTAAAACGATTTAGCTTTTCTGCAGGAACTTGCGAAATCGGCAGTTTATAACTCTTGGCAGTCTGAATCAACTCTTTGATCAACGGGTTTGACAGCCCTTTTTGAATAAATAATTTATCGATTTCATTCTCAGAATGTATAGCTTCCAGTATCGCACGTATACCAAAAATCATATCATTGTTGGTGTTCTTCATAGTTGTTGAGGTTTTAAAATCGACTTTTTCTCCAGGCATCGACCGCTCTAAACCAGACCGAGTCGTATTTCTTGTCGCGAATTAAGGTATAATGTGACGAAGAAAAAATATTATCAGTTTTTAAAAATCGAAATTTTATTCTTTGTTGTCTGTTATTACCGGCATAAACCCATACCTCTTCTGTGTCTGTTTTAAGTAGCTCATCTGGTGTTCCAAAAATGATATAAATCATACCGCGGTCAGTTTTCCAACCCTCCTTGAAAGTGGTAAATATTTCATTGGCATATTCGACCCGATCATAAAACTCTTTGATTATCTTTTTTGCCCTTTGTGGTGATTGCGTGAGGTCTAGCCAAAATTGATCAAACTCTTTTTTGGTCTCAATCTCATCCAGTCGTTCCTTTTCGGCTTTCGTGGTAATGTATACAAGTGGCTCTATCAGGTGAGAAAGCTTAGCCAATTCAGGGAAATATTTGTGGTAAACGGTTGCGCCACGACCAATCATTTTTGAAGTATCCTCTTGAAAATAGTAAAGCCCTGATTTTTGGAGTTTAAATGGGACGTTGGCTTCTATCCGAAAAGTAGAGTCAACATTAAATCCCTTTGAAGGAAGTGGGGCTCGGGTAATCATTGGTGGTAGGGCATGATCAAATCCATAGCTATAATAAAAAGCACTTAATGTCGAATTTGCCTGGTAGCTACCAGGCTTCAGGTATGAACTTACTACAGGCAGATCTCTATTCTTAATTACAAAATCAGCATTATGTGTAATTGAGATAGGATATTCATGATAAAAACTAAAGCCACTTTTAATGCTTATCACTCTTAAAATCACCCATTTACGGTTATTGTAAGCCGTGGTTATCTTGTACAATTGATGATCACTAGTTGACCCTAACCAAGAAGTATCTATGGAGGTTGGCTGAGTCAACTTTTGATTGAGATCTAAAGGAGTATAAACTTCAAAGTTGTAATCGTCTTTCGTTACATCTTTCAGGTTAAGTTTCAGTGCAGCTAAAATTACAATGGAGTCATCCTTAACTGTGACCTGCGCTTTCAAGCTTACTTCTGCGTTTTCGTCATATTGATGAGCCACATTTAACTCGCTAAATGCCCACTGTCCATGGCTGCTGTAGCTTAAGAACAGACAAGAAGATATGATCGCTATTTTGGCTAAATACCTGTGCATATATGATTTTAACGCTTTTCTCAGCAAAATAAAATTTAAGGCCGGGATAATTATTTTAATAAATACTACTTTTGCCCAAAATTAGAGTTATGGGCGTATATACCACAGAAATTGCTTCAGACAAGATTGCTTCAGACAATCCGATACACCAACGGTTGCTTAAAGCGTACTATCTTGCTGAAGAACATGTGCAGGGAGATCTTTTAGAAATAGGATGTGGAGAAGGAAGAGGTATAGCTATGTTGGAGGACAAAGTCGATAGCTTTACTGCTATAGACAAAATTGAGCCAGTTATAGAAAGCCTTTCTAAGCAATATCCCAAGGTTAAATTTATTCAGGATAATATTCCTCCTCTTAATAAAGTGGCTGATAATAGCTTTGATGTGATCATTACATTTCAGGTAATCGAGCATATAAAGAAAGATCGCTTGTTTTTAGAAGAGATCAATCGTGTGTTAAAACCCGGAGGTAAAGCATTAATAACTACACCTAATATAAAGAAAACACTTACGCGTAATCCATGGCATATACGAGAGTATACAGCTGATGAACTCAAGACACTGGCTGAGCAGATTTTCTCTAAGGTTACTATGCGAGGAATCACAGGGAATGAAAAAGTTTGGGAGTACTACGCGCAGAATAAAAAGTCGGTAGAGAAAATAACCAGGTTTGACTTTTTAAATCTGCAATATCGTTTGCCGGCAAGTCTTTTGAGGATTCCTTATGATATATTAAACAGGGTGAATAGAAATAAACTACAAACCAGCAATGATAGTCTGGTTAGTCAGATATCACACACCGATTATTTGCCTACTGATGATGCCGATCAGGCTTTAGACTTGTTTTGTATTGTAGAGAAATAAAATCTCTATCACATTATAAAATAAAAGAGGAGCTCAAATGAGCTCCTCTTTCGTTTTTAGTGTAATTTATTTTCAATTACATATTTCTTCTGTCGAGCTCTAGCTGCCCTACGTACTGGTTGTAAGCATCGCTGTATTGTCTGGCCAATTCATCTTCTCCATTTCTCATGAGAGTTCGGCTTACTTCATTAAGAATAACCAATGCTTTTTGTAACTCTAAGCCAATTCCTTGGTTTTGAGCTACCAGGTAAGAGGCCATTTCCATAGAGCGCTCACCAAGCGTCTTAGAAATTTCTAAAGCTTTCTCTGTTTCACCAACCTCAAACAATAGATCGATTGTTCTGGTGGCAGTATAATCGTAAGGGATCGCCTTATCAGGCATTTTTTCAAGGCTAAAGAGTAATGTCTCTTTCGCTTTTGCAGTCTTACCCTCGTCAATTAATACGGCAGCTAATGTATTAAAGCTAGTGCGGTGATTGAGTACAAAATTTCTGTAATCTTCCGAATAATAAACATTAGGATTATCAAGCTCACGATAATGGAAGTTATTCGTAAGGTTTTCATACATCAAATCCGTATTTACAAAATCCTGTCTCGGATTAGGATTCTCAATCGGTAAAATACGGTATGCATTACCTTCTTGTATCGAATACTTCTTCAGGTCAACATTTATTTGTTGCATCGAGGTATTATTCAAATACAACGGACGCTCCCAATTAGCACTTGCTATCAGGTCTAGAATAGCCAAATCCTTTTTCTCCAAGGCATTTCTTCCTCTTTTAAGGCTAAATACCATACGGTCAACAACCAAACTGTCCATACCGGGAGGTACAATGCCGCTTTCTAAAACCTTTTGTTTGTTTACCTTGAGTGAGAATGTACGACTTGGTACAGCATTGGCAGACTCATAAACACGTAGGTTTTTATTGTTAGACTTAATCAGTGATAAGAACTGCTCCAGGTCAATTACCTTCAGACCAAGACCCATATCTTCATACGGAAGATAATCATTGGGTCCACCTTGACGGTAGTTGTCCAAAGTAAGTGTGTACGGAAAAGGCTCCGACTCATACATCTGGCGCATAGTCTGCTCAATGTACCAATCAGTATTGAAGTAGCTTAATACAATTACCCTGACGTCAGTTCTGAAACCTTCCACATCTTGTACATACCAAAGTGGGAAAGTGTCATTATCCCCACCCGTAAATAAAATAGCATTTTCGTCTGTAGAGGCTAAGAAGTTTTTGGCAGAGTCTACTGAAAAATACCTGCTTGATCTATCGTGATCGTCCCAGCCTTGTTGCGCCATGATGGCAGGGGCCACGAGACACAAGACACTGGCTATGATAGCTGCATTTTTTTGAGAAGTAGCTCTGCTTAATAAATCTGCAAATGCCATTACCGATAAGCCAACCCAAATTGCAAAAGCATAGTATGAGCCTGCATAGATATAATCACGCTCTCGCGGTTCGATAGGTGGCGAGTTGAGATATAGTATTAATGCCAAACCTGTAAGGAAAAATAGCATGGCGACCACAGCAAAGTTTTTTCTGTCTTTTCTATATTGAAAGAATAGACCCACAATACCTAAAAGAAGCGGTATCATGAAAAATTGATTTCTACCGGCATTATTTTGAATTTCCGTAGGCACTTCTTCAAAAGCGTCTAACGGACTAAGCCAGTTAGCATCTTGAATATCACTTTCTCTACCTGCAAAATTCCACAAGAAATAACGCATGTACATGGTTCCCATCTGGTGCTTAAACATAAACGCCAGATTGTCGCCAAAAAATGATGGCTTCTCACCTTCTCTTAATCCTGTGATTTCTCTATAGCGTTGTGCGTGTGCCGGAGAGCTACTGTACATTCTTGGTAGGATGGTGGTGTGCTCAGGATCGTACTTATATGACATATCACGGTCGATAAGCTCATATTTATCTTCACCCTTTCTGTATTTCGCATCACCTTGTTCGGTACCCGTTACCTGTGCCGTAAAATACTGACCATGTAAAAGCGGACGACTTCCATATTGCTCACGCTTGAGGTACTTCACAAAAGTCATTACATCTTCAGGATTGTTTTGATCTATAGGTGGGTCATAATTAGATCGTATTACAATAATTGTATATGAAGAGTAACCTATAAGAATAAAGGCGATACCCAATAACGCTGTATTTAGAATCTCTTTTTGCTTCCTAATAGAATACATAATGCCCCAAATCAAAGAGCCAATTACCAATACTCCTATGAAAATAGCTCCAGAACCAAATGGTAGTCCCCAGCTATTTACAAACATGATTTCGAATACACCGGCAAGAGAAGGCAAGCCAGGGATGATTATGTTATTAATTAAGATTATGAAGGAACCACTGATAAGTAATGTAGCTATTATCCCCCATGGAGTCGATTTCTCATATTTTTTGAAGTAATAAATAAGGCCTAAGGCAGGTATAGTAACTAGGTTTAATAAGTGAACACCAATAGATAATCCCATCATATAGGCGATAAGGATCAACCAACGATTTGCTCTACTTTCGTCTTCCATGAGATCCCATTTCAGAATGGCCCAAACTACAAAAGCGGTAAAGAAAGAGGACATCGCATATACTTCTGCCTCTACTGCCGAAAACCAAAATGAGTCTGAAAAAGTGTAAGCTAAGGCACCGATTGCACTGGCACCTATAATCGAGAAAGTTTGCGCTGTGCTTATTTCGCTGTTAGCGTCTAGATTTAAAATCTTTCTTCCGAACATAGAGATCGTCCAGAAAAGGAATAAAATAGTGAAGCCACTGCTAAGTACACTTACCATGTTAATCCAGAAGGCTACATTTTCTACATCGCCCAAAGCAAAAAATGAGAAAATTCGACCAACAAGTAAGAAGAAGGGAGCTCCAGGAGGATGGGGAGCCATGAGCTTATAAGATACGGCTATAAATTCTCCACAATCCCAATAGCTCGCTGTTTGCTCAACAGTAAGGGTATAAACGAGTGTAGAAAGGGCAAAAACTACCC
>NZ_SMMD01000828.1 GCF_009711475.1 Fulvivirga aurantia | reverse complement strand
AAAAAAATAGCGTATACTAATAATCTCTCACTGTTTCTCAGATACGTCAATCTTCTTTTTTTAAATAAGCGCTTAGATATTAATATGCAATTAGGTTGCATTTGTGTAGTTTTGCAGGATGGCTGATAATCTACAATGTTTAATTGAAGATTTTAGCCTGAGAATAACAGACTGTCGATTGAATGTATTGGCATTTTTGATGAATTCAAAAAGCGCTCTTCTACTAAGCGATCAGGTAGGTGCAGTGATCATTGATAAAACCCCTTATGCGTTTGGACTTAAACAATAATAGTGATGTTAAGTACAATCAATGTGGTCTGACCCAACGTCTTGATGATAACAAAGTACTTGAAGTGTCAGTTTTATGTTCGAGACAGTCAATAGTGTGGATGGAATTTGCAATAGCTGCAATTAATTGATGAGATACTTAGTTTTATTTTTTCTTATTGGCTTTACTACTCTTGCAGTTGGGCAATCTAAGCCATGCAATCGTTCTGTTAAAGGTAAAGTGCTTAGCCGTGAAACTAATGAGCCCTTACCGTTCGCTACGGTGAGCGTCCAGGGCACCGAGATTGCCGATATAGCCTCCGAAAATGGCGAGTTTGAGATCTCTAACATTTGCCAGAAAGAAATTGACCTTGAAGTGCGATTTGTTGGTTATAAAACGGTAGTTCATCACCATGACTTTCATCACCCAAATCCAACAATTTACCTTGCTGCAAATGAAACTGTACTGGAAAGTATCACCATCGAGGATTATCAAACAGAAGAAATACAATCCCTGGCTGTGCAAAGGAAAGAAATCAATAAGATGTCTATTACTACATCTTCATTGGGTGATTTAGCCAATGAGATATCGGGAGTTTCTATGCTTAAGACCGGTTCGAATGTCTCAAAACCCATGATTCATGGGCTACACTCTAATCGAGTGCTCGTTATCAACGATGGCTTAAGGCATGCCTATCAGGTTTGGGGTGAAGAACACGCACCGGAAATTGATCCTTCGCACGTAGATCAGATCGAAATAATCAAAGGAGCAGGTACTGTTAAATACGGACCTGAAGCGCTGGGAGGAGTCATTTTGTACAATACAAAAAAGCCTGAGCTTCATGAAGAATTAAATGGATCTGTAACCTCATCTTATCAAACGAACGGAGGTGCAGTAGGCAGTCAATTTAACCTGGGGCAGGGTTCACATAATTTTGCATGGAATGTAGGCGCGTATGGCACCTATCAAGGCGATCTGGAAGCACCTGATTACACTTTGTCCAACACGGGGAAAAAAGAATATGGCGCTAGCTTCAATGCATTAATACATCAACCAAAGTTTGATGTACAGATTTCAGGCAGTTATTTCGATCAGGAATTAGGTATCTTAAGGGGCTCTATTGTAGGTAATCTTGATAATCTACAAGAAGCCATTGATGGAAATAAGCCCAACCCCACTTTCTCATCTACTTACGATATAGGCAGCCCAAGGCAATCAACAACACATGGCTTATTAAAATCAGACATTAAATTATTTCTCGGAGATCACATTGTAAACTTTACTTACGGGGTTCAACAAAATATAAGAGAAGAGTATGATGTGAGAAGGGGAACATTAAACGAACGACCAGTAATTGACTTAAAGTTGATCTCTCATACGTTGGAGGCTGAGTGGGTGCAGGCTTCAAAAAACCGATGGAACGGGAGCTCCGGCATTCAGGTATACACACAAAATAGCGTTAATGAGCCAGAATCAAATCCAGCTAACTTTGTGCCTGACTATGATGTAATCAATATTGGCGCTTATACGATACAGTCTTACCACTTTGAAAAAGTGACCCTTGAGCTGGGTGCCCGATTTGATTACCAATCACTCAGTGTGGCAGATACCATCAGGGAAATTTATACCTACTCCAATGACTTAGATTTTAACAATGCCTCTTTTACCTTGGGTTTTCGCAAAAAACTTAACCCTAATACCACAGTATTTACAAATTTGGGCACAGCATGGCGCCCGCCAAATGTTGCAGAATTGTATTCCTGGGGTTATCACAATTCACGTATACAATTTGGGCTTTGGAGATATGATTTTACCCCTGATGTTGTCACTCCTCCGAATAGTGTTTTTGACGAATCTTCCAGATCTGTTCCAGCCGAAAATAGTTATAAAATTATTTCAGGTATTGAGATAGATAAAACTAAATTGAAAGCTGAATTTGTAGTGTTTACCAATAAAATTAACAACTACATATTTTTGAGACCTTATGGAATCACCACCAATATTGCTGGTACTATTCCTTACTGGTTATTTGAGCAGACAGATGCATTGTTTTTAGGTAGTGACTGGGATATAAGATATACCCACAGCGATAGATTTACTTCTGAGGTCAAATTATCGTATGTGTACGCTAAAAGTACAGAAAAGGATCAGCCTCTATTAGAGATACCTCCACTAAATATAGATTATTCCCTAGAGTATAAAAATAGCTTCTGGACATTGGGCTTAAATCTAAATTATATCGCAAGACAATGGAACGAACCGCTTGTAATAGAACCCAGAGAAATTGAGAATGGAAATACTGAAGTGGACCGAAACACAGATATCTTCGATTATATGGCACCACCTGATGGTTATTTTTTGATAGGCACTAAGATTGGCTTTGAAAAGAAAAAGTGGAGTGCCGAAATCAACGTACGTAATATCTTAAACAGCCGTTATCGCATCTATACAGATCGACTGCGCTACTTTGCAGATGCCCCTGGTAGAAACATCGGATTTTCTCTACAATACAGCTTTTAAGATGCAGCACTGTTGCATTTTATTGGTATATGCAATATTATTGCATATATAAAAAATCAAAACTGAGAGAAGATATGAAAATGCTGAACTTAAAATTTTATTTATTCCTTTTTCTGGGGTTAGCTATTATGGCGAGCTGCTCTGATGACGATGAGGCACCAGCTCCTGAGGAGGAAGAAGAAGTTATATCACGCGCAGAGCTCACCTTTACACCAACTGGTGAAGGAGATGTAGTGACAGCCACATGGTTTGATGCAGATGGTGAAGGTACCGGAGCTCCTACAATCGATAACATAGAACTCGTTGAAGGTTTGGAATATGAACTTTCTATAAAATTGACCAACACACTCGCAAGTCCTGCGGAAGATATTACGGCAGAGGTCGAAGGTGAAGATGACGAGCATATGTTCTTTTATGAATTTACTAACAACATTTTTGCCGACCCTACAGGTAATGGTAATGTCGATAATCGAGGTGACGAGGTTAACTACAATGATTTCGATGACAATGGTAATCCTTTAGGTTTATCAACCAACTGGACAGCTGGTGCTCATACTGAGTCCGCTGGAATATTCAGAGTTGTGCTTAAGCATCAACCTGATATTAAGTCAGCTACTTCAACCATCAATGATGGAGGGACAGATCTTGATATTACTTTCCCGATTAGCATCGTTGAAGATCCGAATGCTGAGGAAGAAGTTATAAATGAAATCGTACTGACTTTCTCACCTGTAGGTGGTGGTGATGACATTACTGCCACATGGTTTGATGCAGATGGTGACGGTGTAGGAAACCCAACTATAGATGATATAGAGTTAGCAGCGGACACCGAATATGATCTTGCCATTACACTGGCAAATACACTTGCAGGCGAAGATATTACCGCTGAAATCGAAGCAGAAGATGATGAACACATGTTCTTCTTTGCGTTCACTGATGGTGCATTCTCTAGTCCTACTGGCGATGGAAACATCGACAACCGTAGCGATGCATTAAACTATAACGATGAGGACATGAATGGAGAACCTGTTGGCTTGTCTACAAATTGGACAACCGCTGGAGTTTCAACTGGCAATACTTTCCGAGTGGTTTTGAAACACCAACCAGGTATAAAGTCATCAACGTCTAGTGCTGCTGATGGTGGTACTGATGTAGATATCGAGTTTACTTTAAATGTAAACTAAGACTTAAGAAAAGTTTTAAAGGTGTCTCAAAAGGGTTTAGTCTTAACTGCCCTTTGAGACACCTTTTTTTATTAGTACTCCTTTAGCTCAATTCGTTGCTGAACTATCAATACCCCAAAGAGTCAGCCTCACACCCTATCTTTCCCATTTACTGATTATTTAAACCTCTCTTACCTAAGGCTGAATGTGGTCAAGCCCCCTCTATATTATAATTGCAACAATGTTGCAATTAAGTGATGCTTTTGTGTAAATTGCTATAGATCAACCTGGTCATGCATACTGGCCCCAAAATGGTTAAAAGCCTGTTTTATGAAAAATATAGCACTCACTTTGTTGATATTCTTACCTGCTTGTACGCAATCAAGCAAAGAGGATTTGCAATTTCAAAGTAGAGATACACATCAACTTGCACGGAAAATAGGAGAGCATGTGGCTGATAAAATTGACCGTATTGAATCTCTGGCCTTAACATTCGAAAAACCAATGAAATCTGTATTGCTCGATTCTGTCATCAGTCTTAGAAAAGATTTTGATCACTGGGAATCTACCGTGCCTTATGCAGCTGATTCTGTCCTGCAAAGAATCCCAGGACTTACACCAGAAGCAGACTTAATCATTCAATCAAACTTGAGAGACCGTGTTATACAACTAAATATTAGAGCACAAAAGATTTTGGATAAGCTGCGAGATGAGGATAAATATGAACCATCACGAAGAAAAACCACTGCTCCGGGTCACATAGCTTAATGATTGACTAGATAGATGTGAAATCTCATTATATTAACTCACCAAATGCCTATTAAACATCTTCTCAAAAGGCTTCTTTTTAAGTCCCCTGCCTATAAAAACCAATTTTCCTATGCGCTCATTTTCCGACTCCCATGGTGGTCCATCTGTGGCTATAAATGTGTTTCTTGCTGACTGAAGAATGACCTTATTTGGATAATTGGGTATCGCAATAAAACCTTTAACGCGATACACCTGATGGCGGAAAAGCATCACGATTCGGTTCAGGTCGAGTTGTAAATGGTTAAGGTCCAACGGGCCGGGAAAGGTGAGGGTGAAAGTGGTAATTTTATGATTATTATTATCGCCATCACCGTGCTCGTGATCATGGTGGTTACCGTCAGCGATTGTTTCTACCGAGACCTGGTTTATGGTGCCTGTATTAAGAATGTCTGCGAGAGCGAAAACGCCTTGTTCTCCACTCATGACTTTAGCATTTGGGTTAATGTTTCTTAATAGTTTTTGCACTTCTTTTTGATAAGTAGGGGCAACGGTATCTATCTTATTGATGAGAAGTACATCCGCCAAACTAATTTGGCGCAGTGCTTCTTCAGTCTCTTCAAGCCAGTCTTCTACTAAACCAGCATCTACCAGGCAAATAACCTGTTGTAAGTCAAAAACCTTTTCTACTCTTGGGTCTTGTAAAAACACCTGCAATATTGAGCTTGGGTCGGCAATGCCTGTAGTTTCTATTACCAACCTGTCGTATTGGTCTCGCCTATTGGCTGCTTCTTCCAGTACCTCTATAAGGCCATCGGCCAATGTACAACAGAGACAACCTGCGCTTAGCTCTATCACTTCTTCTACTCCATCCATTACCAGCCCGCCATCAACATTGGTAGCACCGCACTCATTTTCTATGACTAATATTCGCTCAGGTAATTGTTCTTTGATGAAGTGATTGAGAAAGGTGGTTTTGCCACTGCCCAAAAATCCTGTAATAATATGTACTGGAGTTTTTTTCATATATCCACTCTTAGAATGACTCGCTTTTCTCCGGTTTTTATTATCTCGGGTGATCTGTGTACTATCCCTTTTACAGCTGACGGACGGTTGGGCAGCTGCCCTTTTAATATGGCAACATGACCAGTCGGTATGCGCTGAACCGCTTCTTTATTTTTTACAATTCGCTCATTTACCGTACCCAATGCTGAACGGTTCACCGCACCCTCTGGCAGCCATTCAGTCCCTGGCCCATGATAGGTAACAAACAGCCGAAGTGCGTACCCATCTACATGGAACTTTCTGCACGCATCGTTATCTATTACCTTTAAATGTAGCGTTCCAGTTTCAGTTTTTGAGAAACCTAGAAAATCATTGACAATCTTGTAAACGTCCTGCCAAAACGGTTGGCTATCAGGTATATGCGACCACTCTAATTTGGCTGCCTCGATCTGTTCATGAAGATTATTTCTGTCAACATAGCGCCTGATAGGTTCGGGCTCCAGCGCTGCTGTCTTTTTAATATATTGTGAAATCGATGGGTCCAACGATCGTTTCCAACAAAATAAATTAACCTGATCTGTCAGGATGGTATTTCTGTGAAACCATTTTGAGCTAGTTACCTGCTTGGGAGCATTAGTGCTGCGCTTGTAGAAAGGTATTGACTTTAATAAAGACATATAGTTCATTATTTATAAACTTCAGCTTCTTGTAAGATATAGTTGCATTGGTAAATATCATCGGAGTTGAGCTTAAGTATTCCCTTAATGGTCACAATCTGATCCATCTTAAATTTTGGGTGATTTGGTTTTAGCTTAAGCTCTACAATAGATGCCGGACCGCTTTGTCCGCAGAAAAAGCACGAAGCAAACGGATTACGTGACAGAATGTAAATGCCCTCTTTGGGA
Source organism: Fulvivirga aurantia (assembly GCF_009711475.1). Taxonomy (GTDB): domain Bacteria; phylum Bacteroidota; class Bacteroidia; order Cytophagales; family Cyclobacteriaceae; genus Fulvivirga; species Fulvivirga aurantia. The sequence continues at coordinate 3,218 of NZ_SMMD01000828.1, read as the reverse complement.
TCAATGGCCAGCATGAAACCCTTTATATAAACTTCCTTACCTTCCAAGGCTTTCACTGATGGTCCGAAATGCGGAAAGTAATAATAGGCCTGTTCTTCGGGACTAAACTTATCACTAAACTCTACATCTGTGAGTGTTTTCCAGGTGATTTCTGTTTGGGCTCCAACAGAGCTCCACACGAATAATAATAGTATGACAAAGAGTTTATGCATTGGCAAGAGCTTTTGAAATGTTGATATGAAAAACACGAATGGCCGGGAGTAAAGAAGAAAGGAGCCCAATGGTTAAGGCGGTACCCAAAAGCCACCATTCTTCCTGAAGCCACACCCAGCCAGAAAATGTATAGTGATAATTGGTTTCTAATAATTCAGAAACCATCCACAATCCTACCCGGCAAAAAATTATACCAAGCAAAAAGCCAGATAAGGTAAGTAAGAGTCCTTCTTGAAGCACAAGCCACACCAGTTGCCACCGCGTTGAACCATAAGCACGCATGAATGCCATTTCGTATTCACGATCTTTTAAGGCGCTGTACAAACTGATGAAAACACTCAACCCGGATACCGCCATAATAACTATGGCAATCGCACTTAGCGTATCGATACCTACACCCATCAGGTTAAAAAGGCGACCTATTTCGTAAGCGGGCAAAGCAGCCTGCATGTTTGTGTTTTCGTTGACCATACGAGGAAGCTGTATCATACCCATGGGGCTTTTAAATTTGATTAGCATGGCTGTGATATCATGTTCAGTATTTTTCTTATGATTCTCCTGGGTTCCATGCTCGTCTTTATGAGATGCATCATCAGAAGACTCTTGGTGGTGAGCATACCAGACACTTTCAGATGCTGTTAAAATAAGCTGATCGACAACAGAGTTGGTGGTATTGAATGTACCGACCACTTTATAAGGATGGTCATCATGCGTTTCTCCACCAGCAATGAGACCATGTGAACCAGAAAACTTATCTCCAATGGTTATATTCAAGGTTTTAGCTACAGTTGCACCAATGGTGACCTCAAAAGGCGATTGCCACAAGCGGCCTCTATTCAACGTAGCATCATACATATTGGGATAATCATGTTCACTACCCACTATTCTATAGCCTTTGTAGCTGTCTCCATACGAGAGCGGAATGCCGGATTCAACCAACCGATTTTTTTTAAGCTGTCTGGCTTCATCAAATGATATATTTCCTGTTGGGTCATCGATATGATATACAGCAGAAAGTATGAGTTGCAGCGGGCTACCTTTAGCACCCACCACCATGTCGATGTCTTTTATATTATTCTCCATCTGAGTTTGGATATGACGATTGATCTGCAAAAGCAGGGAAATCATACCTACACCCAGTGTGAATAAAATAAGACTGAGAGAGGTGCTCAGAGGTCTACTTATAGTATTGCGGTAACTCAGCTTAAAAATGTTCATAATTCGAGTGTATTTTGGAACAGATTTTTAAGTCTTTGATCGTGAGTAATAATTATGAGTGTGGCGTCTGTATCAGCTGCCTGTTGCTTTAGCAAAGTGGCCACCTTCATGCAGTTTTTATCGTCCAGACTCGAAGTAGGTTCATCGGCCAAAATCAATGCAGGGTTGTTAATTACCGCCAATGCAATCGCTGCTCTTTGCTGCTCACCCTGGCTCATATTGTATGGTTTTTCTTTAAGCTTATGGTCTATGGCCAACCGTTCTGTGACTTGTCTCACTCGCTTTATGTCTTGTTTTTTTCCTGCGAGATACTGTATGAGCAGGAGGTTTTCGCTTAAAGAAAGCGCATTGAAAAATTGTGGACGTTGAAAAACCAGGCCGATATGGCGCCCACGAAATGTGTCTAATTTCCTTAAAGAAAGCGATTCGAAACTAGTGCCTTTAAGTGCTATACTTCCTGACTTTGGTCTAAGCAAACCGGCCATGAGATGTAGCAATGTAGTCTTGCCGATTCCTGATTCTCCGAGGATCAAGAGATCTTCACCAGCTGTGAGTTCGATATCTGGAAAACGAAAATAAATTGATTCGTTGTATGCAAAAAATAACGATTGAGTTTTAAACATATCATCCATATACTGTGCAAACCTACATACGTATTTATATAAATGCAACAAAGTTGCATTTAATGATCAAACATCTATATTTGCAACAAAGTTGCATTTATTATATGGTAGTTTGGCTAAGGAAAAAATCGGACGAGCTGGGTATTCTCAGTTCCACGTTGTGTATGATTCACTGTATGATCACCCCTTTTTTATTTGTAGTCTTTCCTGCTTCTACAGGTCAGCATGGAGGTTATGAATGGTGGAGTTTTCTTGATCTATTGTTCTTGAGTGTTTCTTTTCTGGCCGTTTTTAGAACTGTTCGTCAATCTGCTTTTAGATGGATAAAAGTCAGTATGATCGCTGCGCTGTCCCTGCTCACTTTTTTCATTTTAAATGAGCGATTGGAAGGAATAGAGTTTCCTTTTGACATGGTGTATTTCCCTGCTTTTGCATTGGCGATCTTACACTTGGTCCACCTGAGAAAATGTAGATGTGCAACTGCCTGATGTCGGTAAGTCGCAAGAGGGATATATTGCAAACATGATCAATTAAGTTTATTATTGCAACAGTGTTGCATTAAAGAATAAACCAATAAACTCATGAAATCAACCAACCTAAAACTTAGTATTCTATTTTCAGTTACACTTTTATGTCTTTTAGCAGCCTGCTCTGGTGGCAAAGAAGAAAGCAAAAACAGTGAGGATAAGGAAGAGGTAGAAAAACCAAAAATTACACTTACTAAGGTCAGTAGCTCACCCGAGTATCCGGAAGCCTCACTTAAACTGAATGAGCCTGCTGCAGCGAATGAAGAGTCTACGGAGGTGTCGTTTGATTTTGATGTGACTAACTACGAATTAGGCGTTCAAACTGCTGATGCAGACACCAAAGGATTAGCTAATTCTGGCAAGGGCCAGCATATTCACCTGATTGTTGACAACGGGCCATATTCTGCACATTATGAGCCCACTTTTAGCAAAGAAATGGAGGCTGGAAATCATGTAATCTTGGCATTTTTATCTCGCTCATATCATGAGTCTGTTAAAAACTCTTCTGCTTTCATTGTTAAGCAAGTTGCAATAGGTGAGGCTGAAGGTGATTCTGTTGACTTATCTCTGCCACACCTTTTTTACAGTCGACCAAAGGGAACTTACAAAGGTGCTGATACTGAAAAATTATTATTAG
>NZ_SMMD01000360.1 GCF_009711475.1 Fulvivirga aurantia | reverse complement strand
TGCCTTTTACTGAGGCGGATAGTGATATCTCTTTTCCTGCCTACCCAGATTACTCAGCGACTTTCACGAGTCTCGACCAAGTAATACTAGGTGTGGCAGTAGATGGGCCAGCTACTTCTTTAGCGGTTTCTGGTGATGGTCAAAGTTTTGGAGATGTAAGTATTAGCGGAGGTGAAGGTTCTTTTAATAGTTCACTCAGTGACCTAGGCCTTGCTGCTGGATCTTCTATCGAGCTTGCATTTGCAACTGCTGAAAGTAAAAGGTTGTTTGATGTTGATGTAGTAAATCCAATTTCAATGGGCTATACGGTTGGTACAGGTACAGATGCTGTAGATTTTGAGACTTCATCCACAGTTTATCTGGATTCGACATATAACATCTACTTTGAAGCGGAAACGGTGAATGGTCAGATTGATAATTATCAGATTTTTACTAAAATTGGTAGTGAGTCAGAATATGATGCAACACCTGATCAGGAGGTTTCTGTAAACTCTACTGAAATAGTCGAGGAGTCTATAACACTAGATGCAGACAGCGCTGTTTATGATTTAGGAGATACGATATACTATAATTTAGTATTAAACGCAGGTACTTTATCTGCTTCAAAAGGTGGAACAGTAATTGTCACTGAAGTAGCCTTGCCGGCTACAGGTACTGTGACCTTAAGAACACCGGATTACGATTTAGGTGGAGGAAAGACTGATTCGTTAAAAAATGCCTTTAATTTTAGTGCATTAAAGATTATTGCCGACTCAGTCTTAGCAACAAGCCCTGACTCTGCTGATATTCGACTTGAAGTAATAGCTGGAGATCTTGCATTAAGCGCAGGTGTGGGTAGTAATACAGAATTTGTCGTTGCTGAAGAGACATTTGCATATTCCAGTGCAGGTTATGAGTCAGTCAGAGATGCATTTGATTCAGGTATAAGTTTTTCAACTTTAACTAATATCGAATCTCTCTATACCAATGCTGTTATTTTGGTGAGAATAGGTAATATTCCAAATGACGATTACCCTTCAGCTGATAATAAGCGCTATGCAGTCATACAAATTACTGACATAGTGAAAGCAGATGATGGTGAAACGAGTGAAGTTACCTTCAACTATAAAGCGCCAAAACAAGCAAAATAATGCTTTAATAAAGTGTTGGCCAAAACCCAGAAGCAGTTTGCTTCTGGGTTTTTTATTTAGAAAAGAGATGGAGAGAATAAAAATAATGCTAATTGTCGTTCTGTGTATAATATTGGCTCAGAGCTATGCACAATTGAGATATCCTACCGGAGCGATAAATGTCAACACCAGCCCTGGGGGAATAGTAGAAGAAATAAAACCATTGATTGAGGCAGAAGAGATTACTGTATATCTTACTGATAATTGGTGGCTTGGTAATGTGCATTTTGAGAATGGTAAAAAGGCCAAAGGTTATCCCTTGAGATATGACATTGTAAACGACCAAATAGAAATAAAAACAAGCGGAATAGTAAGGGTAGCTCCGGGAAGAATGGTACAAGCTTTTGAGGTAATAAATCCCACAACAGGTCAATTAAGATATTTTGTGAGATCAAATAGTTTTCGGCAGAATAAAGAGATAATTAAGGATGGCTTTTTTGAAGTACTTAATGAAGGGGATATTAATGTTTTGAAATATTTTGATTTTACTCGTATTCCCGCTAATTACAACCCTGCATTGGACGTTGGTAGCAGAACACCTACGATTGAAACAAAAGAAGAATTTTACTTGAGTCAAGACTTTCAAATAAGTGAACTGCCGAGAAAAAAAAGGGATTTCTATGAGCTAGTTGACATGACTGAAAAATTTAAAAATTTAATTAAGGAGAATGGCTGGAGTCATAAAAATGAGAAGGAGCTTTTAAAGATCATTGAGGCAATTAATAACTCCCACTAACCTCTATTCCAAATAAAAAATTAATCTTTACAACAGAACAATATAATAGTTCGGTAATAAGATAATAGCAGAATAAAATTTCGTTAAATAGGTTTTTTT
>NZ_SMMD01000062.1 GCF_009711475.1 Fulvivirga aurantia | reverse complement strand
CTGTCCGATAAAACCCATTCATTCATAGCACATGTTGTAGAGCGCCTATTCTTTGATGAATCCGTCCTTAACCATTAGTTGATGAGCTTTCTCCTTATCTTGTTCAGCTATAGGTTTATCCAGATAATAAGGCAATTCCTTTTTGGAGTCAATGAGTTCTATCAGCCTATCGTTCATAAGGCTATTAATCATATCCAAAATGGTTATGTCTAGCTCATTAGGTATTTCTTGACCTCTACCATATTTGGCAGCCATCTGATAGACAAATTCATAAATAGTTGATTGGCCGTTGGCCTCTAAGTAGATTAGTTGAGGCCATGGATCCATTGTAATCATTCGAGGGG
>NZ_SMMD01000768.1 GCF_009711475.1 Fulvivirga aurantia | reverse complement strand
ACTTATATCTATAGTGTTTAAGTTGCCTGATGCCTGACCAGATAGCCATTTTTTACCTGCAACATCAAATATTTGGTAACGAATATCACTCATTTTTCCAGACTGAATTGTGATGCTATTTCTCGCAGGATTTGGGAATAGTAACAATCCTTTAGCATCCTCTCCAGGTTGAGTAGTGATTACTCTTCCTGCCTGACTTCTTGCCGTGGCTCCTCCTAAACAGAAGTTTGTCGTTTCAGAGGCTCCAAAACTACCACCAGAAGCCACAGTTGATCCATCTGCTGTTAACTGGTATGATCCATTACCATAGCTACAGCAAATGCCGTCACCATAAGCATCATAAATTACGAAATCATAGCATCCTTTGGCTAAAGTGAAGTTTTCAATTACAGTCGAGCCGTCAGGAGATGAGCCATAAGTACCACCTGACACTAAAACCGATGAGCCTTGTTTTATTTCCCAACTCGTTTCTTCAGGATAATTATCCAATACAATGGTTAACTCCATCGCACTTTCCGATGAAGATGATCCTGTGGAAACAGCAAGATCGTCAATAGCAATATCTCCTTGCCAAGTATTGCCTGTTGTGCTACTAAATCTGAGTTTTAAATTAGCACCTAAATAACCAGCCAGGTCAATATTTGCTGACTGCCAGCTATTACCCTGATTGCCGCTAAGTGACCAAATGTTGGTCCAGCTCGTGCCATTGGTAGATGCTTGCAGCGTAAGTCCTCCCATAGAGGAAGATCCCCACATGTGATATTTGAAAGAAAAAGTAGCTGAGCTTGCTCCTGTGAGGTCAAAGCATGGGCTTTCTACAATAGCGGTTTTATTAGAATAATTAGGGCTGGAAGCCTCAATGTATAGATAATAAGATCCTTCAGTGGCAGAAGATGGCCCTGTATTGCTTGAAGGAGTACCTCCTGATCGTCTTGCCCAATCAAAATCATCTCCATTTACCTGAGTCCAGTTGCCAAGACCAGATTCGAAGCCAAAATTGTAAGGTATACCAACTGTAGAAGCGCAACTCATACCTGCACTTGCAGTGGTTACTGAGGTAGTAGCGGCTGAAGACTCATTGCCGGCAGCATCTTTAGCCACTACAGTAATGTTGTAAGTTGTTGAAGCAGTTAGGCCAGTCACAGTATAATTTGTGTTCGTAGGGCTACCATTCAAAACGCTATTCACATACACCTCATAACCTGTCACACCTACGTTATCGGAAGAAGCTGTCCAGGTGAGATTGGTAGAAGTTTGGGTAGTGCCACTAGCTGATAATGAACCAGGTGTTGAAGGAGCCTCTGTATCTGCAGGTGAGCCACCTCCATCAAATACGTGAGTGCCTAAATAGTTAAAAGTATTATTAGCAAACTGATCCCATTCTGATGCAGAGTAGGTGGTGCCAGGTGAGTTAATTGAAGACTTTCTCACCAATGTTACGTCTTTTCCAAAGTTGCTGCTATTGTTAAATACACCCACTACATCTATGAGGGTGCCATTTTTAAACAGACCAATTGCATCGTTACCATTAAAGCTCATGGGACCACTACCAGTGATGAGGTCGGCCACTGATTGCATAGCCGCATCAGCACTACTGTGTACAATTACGTAAACATCACCTGTATTTACATTTCCTGAGAGCGTGATTTCAGAACCCCAGGCTCCTGATCCATTTGTTTGTTTTTGAATAGAATATTGAGATAAGTTTACGCTACTACCGGTGAAATTGGCAATCTCAAAGCCTTTGTTATAAGAAGAGCCTTCAATGTATTCTGAAAAGAAAAGTTCGGTTGCATTTCCCCCACCGCCAATGGAATTTACCGTGATAGTAAATGATTGGGTCGATGAATCTGTACCATCTGAGGCATTTAAAGTGACCGGATGAGAACCTACGTTACCTGAATTAGGTGTACCGTTTAGTGTGGCAGTACCGTTGCCATTGTCAGTGAAAAATAACCACGATGGTTTTGTGGTAGCTGTGATGGTTATAGGGTCACCATCTGCATCAGAAGTGGTTACACTGTATGTATAGGCTTGCCCTTCTGTGGCAGAATTAGGGGCTGTTGAAGTAAATGTTGGTGCGTTATTGCCTGGAGGCGGTGTGCTGTTACATTCGCTTGTATAGATCTCGCAAACATACTCCGGGTGATCAATAAATGGATTTCTGTTTTGCTGATAGCTGTAAATTACTTCATTACGAGCTCTTTCGGCATCATCTACCGGGTCGGCCAGGTGCCATGCAATAAGTGTTGATAATTTTGAATGCAAAGGTGCTTTATCAGTATTGCCTTGATACACCTCAGTGAGCTCCAGGTCAGGATCGCCATTGGTGCCTTCATAGCGCACCACCATATAAAAGATCATGCGAGCCACATCACCTTTCACGGCATCTCTCGGCTCCCATACATAATCTGTGCTACTGGTCTTAGATAGTGTGGGGCCATTATATGCACCTGAGGCATCATTGTAATAAGTATCTCCCCAGTCAAAATTTCTGTTACTTCTTGCTGAGTTAGTAGAAATGTCAGCTGCTCTTAAATGATGTACATCGGTACCGGCTCCCAGAGTGGTGCCAAAGTCTCCTCTTGATTTAGCCCAAACATGCTCTCTATTCCAGCCGTTGCCGCTGTTATATTCTGCGGCAGCGTCCATCGAAAAACCCGAATAAATTCCTATTACATTATTAGGGTTATTCGGGTCCCTGTCTGCTTCTTTTAAAATGTCCCATACATCGGTGTTGCTGCTGCTGTAGGGAAATTCGATGTGGCCATCAATAATATTATGTAGTGCGGCCTTAAGTTGATTTCCCGTAAGTCCGTTGGCCGGGTCGTAATAGCCAGGAGGTACCTGACTGAAAGCTATACAATAAAAAAAGGTCAACACCATGAGCATTGACCCGCGCAATAGATAGAATTTTTTCATGTTAAGTGGTTTTAGGTTGAAAATCGCTGCAACTTAAATAGAAATAATTTGAGCTGAAAACCAGCGACTTAGTCTTAACAATCACTTAATATAAAGGTTTGGCTACAATTGAATATTTCTAATAATTTCTATTTTGATAAGCCATAGAATTTGATAAAATATGTAGATATCAATTGATGAATTAATGCCTAGAAAAGTACAATTAACATTAGCTTAAAATAGTGGGATTGCTCAGTGAGTGAGTGATGAATTTGGTTTTGGGGTCATGCTCGATTTTAATTGCAAATGGATATTAGTATAAAGTATTGAGGAGACTGACAGCAGCAACCCACCGCCTATCTAATTTATACTGATTATTTACGGGCAAATTGCTATATTAACTTTCCATCTTAAATGCGCTTCTTATGGCTTCGATTACATTAAAAATCAACAAAAAAAATTACGAAGTGGATGTTGATCCCCAGACACCGCTTCTTTGGGTGATAAGGGACCATGTAGGTCTTGTTGGCACTAAATATGGCTGTGGTATTGCTCAATGTGGAGCATGTACGGTACATTTAAACGGTACTGCCGTGCGCTCATGCTCTTTGCCGGTAAGTAGTATTGGCGGTTCAGAGATTACAACAATTGAAGGATTATCTGCCAATGCCGATCATCCTGTGCAGAAAGCCTGGAGAGAGCATGATGTACCTCAGTGCGGCTATTGCCAGGCCGGTCAGATTATGACAGCAGCATCGCTATTGTCTCAAAATGCCAACCCAAGCGATAAGGATATCGAGAATACTATGAACGGTAACCTTTGTCGTTGCGCCACCTACAACAAGATCAAAGATGCGGTAAAGTCAGCATCTAAAATGTCTTAAGTTCTCCCAATCTAAAAACACCTCGTTATGACACTCATCAAAACTAAATTTAATAGAAGATCTTTCTTAAAAGTATCTACAGCAGCTTCCGGAGGACTAATGCTTGGCTTTAATTGGGCTTGCTCACCACCTACTGAAATTGCAAAAAAACAAGCACCATCAGCTTGGTTTGAAGTAAATGCCTACTTGTCTATTGCTGATAATGGTCAAGTTACAATCATGTCACCAAACCCGGAGATTGGGCAAAATGTAAAGACATCTATGCCTATGATCGTAGCGGAAGAATTGGATGTAGATTGGAAGGATGTAATCGTAAAGCAGGCGCCTTTAAATACCGATGTGTTTACCAGACAGGTAGCAGGTGGTAGTCAGTCGATCAGGCAGGGGTGGAGCTCATTACGTATGGCAGGTGGCACTGCAAGAAAAATGCTCATCAATGCTGCGGCAGAAAAGTGGCAGGTAGACCCTGAAACACTTACTACGGCAGATGGAGTTATTACCAATCAAAATGGAGAGACAATAAAATATGCTGAAGTTGCCTCGATGGCGGCTGAAATGGATGTGCCGGAAGAGGTAGAATTGAAAGATCCTAAAGACTTTAAGATCATTGGCCATGGTAAAGGAAATGTCGATTTGGAAGAAATCATAACAGGCAAGCCTCTTTTTGGCATTGATACCAAACGTGACGGTATGGACTATGCCTGCGTGCTGAGACCACCAGCATTTGGCATGAAACTAAAGTCTTTTGATGCTGCCGCTGCCAAAAATGTAAATGGAGTCAGAGATGTCATTCAGTTTGGAGATAAAGTAGCTGTTTTAGCTAACAGCACCTGGGCGGCTATGCAGGGTAAAAAAGCCATTAACGCAGATTGGGAGGCTGATTCTAAACTTGAAGACAGCGCATTTCACGATACAAAACTTAAAGAACTATTAAATAAAGATGGCGGTGAGGTAAGAAGGAAAGACGGTAATCCTGAAAACCAATTTGCAGCAGCAGATGAGGTGGTCGAGCGTATTTATGAGTCTCCATTTCTGCCTCACAACTGTATGGAGCCAATGAACTTTTTTGCTGACGTGACTGCAGAAAAAGTGGAGCTTTATGGCCCAATACAGACGCCTGCTGGCACAAGAAGGCGGGTAGCTGAGTTGTTGGGTCGTGATGAGAGTGAAATTACCGTAGGTATGAGCCGAATGGGGGGCGGTTTTGGTCGAAGATTATATGGCGATTTTGTGTTGGAAGCAGCAGAAATTTCTGATAAAAGCAAAAAGCCGGTGCAGCTCATCTACACACGAGAAGATGACATGACGGCTGGTATATATCGCCCGGCCATAAAATATAAAATTAGAGCTGGTTTAAAAGATGGTAAGATCAATGCTTATCAGCTTACCGAGGCCGCTATCAATAGTAACATGTATGGTATATTACCCAATAATTTTCCTGCCGGGGCTTTGGCAGATTATGAGGTTGTAAACCACAAATATGATAGCAACATTACCACCGGTGCCTGGCGAGCGCCTTACACCAACTTTCTAGCCTCAGCAGAGCAAAGTTTTCTTGATGAAATCGCGGAGATGATCAATACAGACCCGGTACAATTAAGAATTGATATGCTCGAAAAAGCCAAAGCGGGATTTGCTCCTGAAGGTAATTACGAACCGGATAAATTTATAGGAGTTATCAAACTTGCTGCAGAAAAAGCCAATTGGGGAAATAAAGAAGAGGGTGTATTTAAAGGTTTTAGTGCCTATTATTCTCATAATTCTTATGTAGCCGAGGTGGCCGAAGTAGTGATGGAAAGAAATAAACCGAAGGTGACAAAAGTTACCGTGGCGATAGACTGTGGTATAGTGGTCAATCCGGTAGGTGCTATTAATCAAGCCATGGGTGGTGTGATCGATGGTATTGGCCATGCCATGTATGGTGATTTTGCCTTTGCCAATGGACGCCCTCAGGCAGACAATTTCGATAACTATCGCCTGATACGTAGCAGCGAAGCACCACAGGTCGATATTCATTTTGTAGAAAGCATAGAAAGCCCTACAGGATTAGGAGAGCCTACTTTGCCGCCTGCGGGAGGTGCGGTGGCCAATGCTATTTATGCTGCTACAGGCAAAAGACTATACAAACAGCCTTATTCTAAACAAGATATTACCCTGGGCTAATTTGAGCTTTCAAACTTTATGTAGTTAGATTGGTTTGGAAACTGAAATTAGAACCCAATAGATATATGAAAATCAGAATATTAATAATCGCATTTATAGGATTTACAGCTATTTCGGCCATCAAAATATCAAACGCTCAAAACGATGACCTGAAGGCCAGCATGCAAAGAGGGGCAGATATATATGCCATAAACTGTAGCAATTGTCATATGAGCAATGGTAAGGGTGTGCCTGGTGCATTCCCTCCTTTAGCTCAGTCAGATTACCTCATGGCTGATCTTGATCGGGCAATCAAACAGATTTTGTATGGTGCCAATGGAGAAATGACAGTAAATGGCGTGGTCTACAACGGAGTTATGACTGCCTTTCCTTTTTCTAATAAAGAAACGGCCGATGTGCTTAATTATATAAGAAACAGCTGGGGTAATGAAGGTGATATTGTAAAGCCAGATGATGTTGAGAAGGCACGGAAGAAATGAAAGAATTTAAAAACATAGTGGCCGAGTATGAGCGTGTAAAAGACATGCAAAAACTGGCTCTTGCCACTGTGGTAAAGGTGCGAGGCTCCTCGTATCGTAGTCCCGGGGCTCGCATGCTCATAAGAAATGATGGGCGATGGACTGGCTCGATCAGTGGTGGCTGCCTGGAAGGGGACGCTTTGAGAAAAGCAAGAAATGTAATGAATAGTGGCGAACCTCAACTAGTCACATACGACACAATGGATGATGCCAATAATAGCTTGGGTGTAGGCCTTGGTTGCAACGGCATTATTGATGTTTTAATCGAGCCAATTACTGAAAGCAACAACCCGATTGATAAACTGTCAACTTTTATCAGTTATAACAATCTTACCGTTATGGCTACAGTCTTTAGGGCTGACGATCAATTTGTGACTGTAGGCGCTCAATCCTGGTTTGATGAAAATGGTGATTATCATTCCAAAATTAATAATAAAGAGCTGAGCGAACTGATTGAGAAAGAAATGCAATCGGTGTATCATAATCGAAAGCCTGCGGTTAAAACTTTATTAAATAATAGCGTTGAAGTCTTTTTTGAAATCATTGAGCCATCAATTGATCTCATCATTTTTGGCGGAGGTTTCGATGCAAAACCAGTCACTGAGATGGCTTCCACACTTGGCTGGGACGTAACGGTTACTGATGAATGTATTGCTCATGTGGCACCGGCTGCTTTTCCTAAGGCTAATGTGAGTTTTTGTAAAAGAGAGAATTTCTCAAAAGATATACCCATCAAGCCATACTCTGCAGCTGTACTTATGTCTCATACTTTTGATTATGATTATGATGCCTTAAAAATGCTTTTGGCTACAGATGTTTGCTATATCGGTATTTTAGGGCCTAAGAAACGAGCGATCAAATTGTATAAACAACTGGAAGAGGAAGGCGTAAAGCTTTCGAAGGAAGATAAATTGCGAATTCATAGTCCTATAGGTCTTGATATAGGAGCAGAGACACCTGAGGAAATTGCGTTATCAATTATTGCCGAAATACAGGCCAAATTTACCAACCGAAGTGGTGGCTTTCTCAAATATCGCACGGCCCCTATCCACCAGCGAGATGGTAAAGAAGACCAGGTTTTTAAACAGGTTTTTATCAATAGCACTGATAATAAAGAGGCTTTTCTTTAATTGTCCCACCTTTTGGGGGAACAATGCAATAGTTAAAATTGCTATCTTGACTCCCATAAATGGCTATATA
>NZ_SMMD01000445.1 GCF_009711475.1 Fulvivirga aurantia | reverse complement strand
CTTTACTGTAGAAGGTCATCTCAAACAAGCTTTAAAGGATAACATCCCCTCTATTTCTCATAGAAGCAAGGCGTTTGAAAGCATCTACAGCACGGCAGTCTCTAACCTTAAAAGTCTATTAGGCCTTGGTGACGATCATCATGTGCTTTTCACATCATCTGCCACTGAGATATGGGAGCGCATCGGGCAAAACTTGATTTCTCATGAATCTTACCATTTAGTGAATGGTGCTTTTTCTTCGCGTTTTCAACAGACCATAGCACAACTAGGTAAAAATGCGATGAGTACAGAAGTTAATGAGGGGGCTGTGGTTGATATAGAAAAGTTACTGATACCGGAAACAACTGAACTTATCTCTTTTACTCAAAACGAGACAAGCACGGGAGCTAGTCAGCCTCTGGAAGATATTTATAAGATTAGGGAGGCATTTAAAGATCAATTAATTGCTGTCGATATGGTCTCTGCTGCACCTGCCGTGACTATTGATTACAACAAAATTGATACGGCCTATTTCTCTGTGCAAAAATGCTTTGGACTACCTGCCGGACTTGGCGTTTGGATTATAAATAACAAGTGTATCGAAAAGGCTGAATCGATTCTAAACCAAGGCGGATCCATCGGTAGCTATCATAGCATACCTGTGATGCTAGAAAAAGCAGTTAAAAATCAGACTCCGGAAACACCAAATGTATTGAACCTCTACTTACTCGCTAAGGTTACAGGTGACATGCTGAACAAAGGTCTTGATCAAATTATAAGAGAAACAAATTATAAATCAGCTGTTCTTTATCAGGCGTTTGAGCAAGCTTCTTACCTTACACCATTGGTAGAAAATCCCGTGCATCGATCTAAAACCACACCCGTAGCAGTATCTTCAGTAGATTCGTCAAAAATCATAGCTGATTTCGAAAAAATAGGCCTCATTTTAGGCGCTGGATATGGGAAAAACAAAAGTAAACATATACGTATTGCCAATTTTCCTACACACAGTAAAGAGCATATCGAAATGATTGCTGATCGACTCGTAGAGGCAAAATATTAAACTTCGTAAACATTTTAATTGTTAGACATAACATTAACTTTGCAAGAAATTTTAGCAACCCCAACTGATGGAACCTTTTAAAGAAATACTAGTAGGACTAGACACCTCTGAACTTGATAAAACGCTCATACGCTACGCATCATTTGTGGCCGATAACTCTTCGGCAGAGCGTATTACTTTTGTCAATATGGTAAGAAACCTTACCATACCTACTCAGGTAAGAAAAGAGTTTCCTCACTTGGCAGAAAATGCCCTCAAGGAAAGGAAAGAATTGATCAGTCAGAGTATAGAAGAACATTTCAATCCTAAAAAGAAAGTAAAGACAAAAGTAGTTGTTAAAAAGGGCCAGGCCCCGATGTTATTGGAAGAAGCCCGCAAATCAAACATCGATTTAATCATAATTGGCCAGAAAAAAACCTTAGACGGTACAGGCGTAACCACGCTTCGTTTGGCGAGAAGGGCCGATTGTAATTTGTTGATTATACCTGAAAATGTTGAACCAAAGGCAGATAAGATATTAGTGCCCATTGACTTTTCTAATCACGCCAAGTTAGCGGTTGAGCAAACTATAGATTTTGTAAAGAAAACCGGTCTCGACACCGAAGTTGTTTGTCAGAATGTATATGCAGTGCCTGCCGGGTATCATTATACGGGCAAAACTTACCAGGAGTTTGCCGAGATTATGAAGAAAAACTCGCAGGAGGCATTTCAGAAGTTCATGAAAAAGATTGACACAAGGGGGGTTTCCATTACAGAAGAGTATTCTTTGGATACCAACGACAACCTGGCCAGTGATATTTATGATTTTGCAGATAAAATTAACCCTGATTTTATTGTGATCGGAGCAAAAGGTCGCACTGCGGCTGCAGCGCTCTTTCTTGGCAGTCTTGCCGAGAAAATGGTAAACGAAAAAATGAATCACCCTCTGCTAGTGGTAAGATTTAAAGGTAGGAATGCCGGTCTACTCGAGACACTGAGGGAGTTTTAGAAAGATAAACCAAACAAAGAAGCAGGAAGTCTCATCCCTTTACGGGGTGGGGCTTCTTTGTTTTTAGGCCTTTTCGCAGTATTTCAGAAAAATTTTTCTTCTATATTAAACCTTTGGAAGAAGCGAGAGTCTAAGCCCCGAACCTTATTCGTTATTTCTCTTGGAAGATAAAGAACTGCTAGAAAAACTACTCAATGAGGAAAGTCGAAATTTCGGCTTTAACCAGTTGGTACGTAAATATCAGGAAAAGATCTATTGGCATATCAGAAAGATGGTAATTGACCATGACGATGCCAACGATCTTGTGCAGGATGTATTCGTAAAAGTATATAACAACATACACAAGTTTAGAGAAGACGCACAGCTGTACACCTGGATTTACCGGATAGCTACCAATGAGTGTCTTTCATTTCTTAACAAAAAGAGAAAACGGTTTTTTTTACCTATAGGCGATGTAGAGGGCGAACTCAACAAAAAGCTTGACTCTTCATCGCACATAGATGGAGATGAGGTACAAATAAAACTGCAAAAGGCTTTGCTGAAGCTACCCGACAAGCAGCGGCTTGTTTTTAACATGAAGTATTTTGATGACATGAAATATGATGAGATAGCCAATATTACTGAAACAAGTGTGGGTGCTTTAAAGGCCAGCTATCATCATGCAGTAAAAAAAATTGAGGAATTATTAAGTGTCGATTAAACCTTTTGATGTTTGATTGATCTAACAAAAAAGTGCTGAGATATGAAGCTAGAAGATATCAAAAAACAAAATATACATAAAGTACCT
>NZ_SMMD01000315.1 GCF_009711475.1 Fulvivirga aurantia | reverse complement strand
TGAAAGTGCTCAGATAAGACTGGTGCTTGCTGATTTACAAAAGCAAGAGGGCAACACTGAAGACGCTATAAAAAATGTATCAATCGCCTTTGAAGAGCCCTCGCTCGATGTTGATAGCAAAATTCAGTTGCTAGCAGAGTTTCGCTCATCTATCAACAAGGCAGACTTGCAGGATCTAAGCCTCACGCTGGCTCAAAAACTCACCGAGGTGCATCCCGATGTAGCTGATGCACATGCTGTATATGGTGACATACTTTATGCCATAGGAAAGAAAAATGAGGCTAGAAAGTCGTACGAAAAGGCACTTACGATTGATGAATCTAACTTTGCGTTGTGGCAAAATACATTACAAATACTTTTTGAGCTCAATAAACTCGATAGTGTAATCGTAGTATCAGAAAATGCACTTGAGGTATTTCCTAATCAAGGGGCACTATATTATTTTAATGGCAGCGCCAATCTACAAAAGAGAAACTATGAAGAGGCGAGCATGATGCTGGAGCAGGGCAAAAGGCTATCTACAAGCAATTTAGGTCTTGTAAGCGCTTTTAATTCTATGCTTGGCGATGCATATAATGGCTCCAAAGAATATGATAAATCTGACAGGGCATTTGAAGCTGCACTCGACTATGATCCTGAAAATTATGCCGTTCTCAACAATTTCAGCTATTACCTGGCGCTTAGAAAAGACAAACTTGACAAAGCAGAAAAGATGTCGGCAAAAACTGTGAAAGACAACCCCGAAAATGCTACATTCATAGATACTTATGCCTGGGTGCTGTTTATGAGGGAGAAGTATAAGGAGGCAAAAAAAGTAATGGAAAAGGCTTTTGAAACAGGTAATGTAAGTGCCGTACATTATGAACATTATGGCGACATCTTATACAAGCTGGGTGATGTGGACGGGGCCGTTGAGCAATGGCAAAAAGCTAAAGGACTCAATCCAAACGCTGAATTAATAGACAAGAAAATTTCAGACCGCAAACTTTATGAATAGACGACATTCTCTCCTACTCCTCCTCGCTTCGGTTTTATTCATGTCATCGTGTAGTAAAAATCTATCAGGTGTAAGCTGGAATTTCCTTGACAGAAATAAGCTGGATGTACAAGAAGTTGATTTCGAATATTTTTCAGGTAAAGCCAAAATCAATTACAAAGACCACGAACTGGATATCAAGGCCAAAGCTAATGTGCGGGTTAGAAAAGATAGCGCCATTTGGATATCATTTTCAGCTATTGGTATTCAGGGAGCACGTTGTATGATCACTCAGGATTCGATCACAGTCATGAATCTCGTAAAAAAGGAATATTACGTTTTTGATTATGATAGTCTAAGCGCTCAATTCAATTTTGATGTAAACTTTGATGCCATCCAGTCGGTGGCTATGGGTAATCTTATTGTAGAAAGAACAAAGGAAAACGAAGTGTCAAAGGATGATAACTTCTATATGCTTAAGCAACGATCAGGCTCGGTGGCAATTCAAAATTTTGTAAACCAGCGTACCATGAAGTTAGAGCGGGTAGAAATGCTGGAAACCAACTCTAAAAACTCTGCGGTTATTAGATATTATGATTATGGCATGGTTGAAGAACATGCTTTTCCATTTTCAGCAATTATTTCATTATTTTACAAAGCCGATGGAAAAACGCTCAACACAGTGATAGAGTTTGAGTACAGCAAGGCAGAAATCGAAGATAAAGAATTAAAATTTC
>NZ_SMMD01000706.1 GCF_009711475.1 Fulvivirga aurantia | reverse complement strand
AGACCTCACGCCACCTGATCTACCTCAAAAACTCGGGGATTCTCAACACCAAAAAACATGACCAATGGGTCTTTTATTATCTCAAAGATGAGGTTTATGAGATCATCAGTCAGATCTACAAATTTTTGGAAAAAGACCAGACGCTGCGTAATGATTTTGACACCTATAAAACAATGTATACCAACCGTGAGTTAGCTATAAACAAATTAGAATCTAAAAACTGGCAAAAATAGTATGCAGCGATATGAGGTCATTTTCTTCGATCTGGATCACACGCTCTGGGATTACGACAAAAATTCTGTAGAAGCGCTTTCAGACTTATATATAAAGTATGGCTTGAATGACTACAAGGATGTATCGCTTGACCTTTTCTTAAATACTTTCACGCAAGTAAACGAGAAACTTTGGAGCAACTACAATAAAGGTCATGTTGATCGCGAGCATATAAGAAACACGAGGTTTGATAGTATCTTAAAGAACCTGGGCATCAAAAACCGTAGTTTTTCTACAGATATGTCTGTTGAGTATATCAAGGAATGCCCTCAAAAAACTAACCTCTTTCCTTATACATTGGATGTTTTAGATTATCTACAGCAAAAATACAGGCTGTTTATTCTTACCAACGGCTTTGATGATGTCCAGCAGATAAAAATCACAAAATCTAATCTGAAACCTTACTTCAAAGGGATGATCACTTCAGATGGGTCTGGTCATAGAAAACCATCAAAAGAGATATTTGAATACGCCCTGGGTCATGCCAGTGCCAAGAGTGACAAAAGCTTGATGATTGGCGATAATTTAAGTGCCGATGTAAAAGGAGCTATAAACGCCTCAATCGATGCAGTTTATTTCAACCCCCACAAAAGGGCGCACAAGGCCACAATCAACTACGAGATTAACTGCCTGAGCCAATTGATGGATATCCTCTAAGGTATTTGCAAGTGTATTAGCTAAATTTGCAGTCCGAAAGCAAGATTTTTAACAAATAACCCATTAAATCATATGCCAAAAGGAATATATACGGTGCCAACACCGAAAAACGAACCGGTAAAATCATATGCCCCGGGATCACCAGAAAAAATTGAGTTAAAAAAGACACTCAAAGAATTTCGCTCACAAGAGATGGATGTACCAATGTACATCGGTAGCGATGAGGTAAGAACAGGTAATAAAATACCTATGAATCCTCCGCATGACCACCAGCATGTGCTTGGTCATTTTCACGAAGGTGACAGCTCACATGTAGAGCAGGCGGTAAAAGCTGCACTTGGTGCTAAAGAAGCGTGGGCTTCTATGAGCTGGGAGCATAGGGCAAGTATTTTCCTTAGAGCAGCTGAACTTTTGGCTGGTCCTTACAGATCAAAAATCAATGCTTCTACGATGCTAGGGCAATCAAAAAACTGCTATCAGGCAGAGATCGATGCTGCGTGTGAGTTTATAGATTTTCTAAGATTCAACGTGCATTACATGACTCAGATTTATGCTGAGCAACCAGAATCTTCACCTGGTATATGGAACCGCATGGAGCACAGACCGCTAGAAGGTTTTGTGTTTGCCATCACTCCTTTCAACTTTACTTCTATAGCGGGTAACCTTCCGATCGCGCCTGCACTTATGGGCAACACTGCGATATGGAAGCCTGCTTATACTCAGGTTTACTCTGCAAACATCATCATGCAGGTTTTGAAAGAGGCAGGATTACCAGACGGTGTAATCAACCTTATTTATGTAGATGGGCCGGTTGCCGGAGATGTTATTTTTAACCATGCAGATTTTGCCGGACTTCACTTTACAGGAAGTACTGGTGTATTCAGAAACCTTTGGAAAACCATTGGACAGAATGTAGATAAATACAAAACTTACCCTAGAGTGGTTGGAGAAACTGGTGGTAAAGACTTTATCGTGGCACATAAGTCAGCTAATGCTAAGCAATTAGCAACGGCAATTTCACGAGGTGCATTTGAGTTCCAGGGTCAGAAATGTTCTGCAGCTTCTAGAGTGTACGTGCCTTCAAATCTATGGGATGAAGTGAAAGAAAACGTTGTGGCAGATCTTAAGGATATGAAAATGGGCGATCCTGAAGATTTCACAAACTTTATAAATGCTGTAATTGATGAGCGTGCCTTTGATAAAATTGCCGACTACATCGATAAGGTAAAGGCTGATGACATGACCGAGGTTATCGCTGGTGGAAACTATGATAAGTCAAAAGGATATTTCATCGAACCAACAGTGGTTGTAACTAAAGACCCTCAGTCGCTTACCATGTGTGAGGAGATTTTTGGCCCTGTGGTTACTATTTATGTGTATCAGGCAGAAAGATTTGAAGAAACGCTTGAGTTGGTAAATACAACTTCTCCTTATGCACTTACAGGAGCCATCTTCTCAACTGATAGATATGCAGCAGAAATGGCTACTAAGAAATTAGTAAATGCCGCTGGTAACTTCTACATCAACGATAAGCCTACAGGCGCAGTAGTTGGTCAGCAGCCGTTTGGTGGCTCGAGAGCATCAGGTACTAACGATAAGGCAGGTTCTGTACTTAACCTTCTTAGATGGGTTTCTCCGAGAACGATCAAAGAAACTTTTGTACCGCCAGTTGACTACAAATACCCTTTCTTAGAAGAAGAATAGGACATTGATCATATTTATATGATGAGGCTGCCTCAAAAGTAGTGTCGTCATGAAGAACGCAGTGAAGAATCCCTAAAATCTGGATTCAAATGGAAAAAAAGACTCCACGCTTCGCTCTGAGTGACGGTGTTAAAGACTTTTGAGACAGCCTCTTTTTTTTTAATAGTATGCATAACGCGTTGTCGTGTAATTTTTTCTACAAATTATGATTTATTAATTATGATTTATCAGCAATTATTACAACCTTGTATGTTGGAAGAGAATGAGGGGAAGCCAAAAACTTGTAAACCAAAACCAACTAAATGTCACTATTTTCTCTCTCAAGAGTTGATAAACTGCGTAATCAGCATAAAAAATCAGATCAAGACATTATAAATATCAAGTTTCCTTCGGAGCTTAAACCGCAGGAATTATTGATTTACATTGTTGAAGATGATCCTTCCTTCCTTCAGCAATTAAACACACATTTCTCTAAACTAAAACTCGAGGTAAATCAAACCAAGTATAGATTTAAGGTAAAAAACTATACCACAGGCACCAGCTGCCTCAAAGACCTAAAACATAATCCCGATCTTATTTTTCTTAATTTCTTCCTTAATAAAGGCGTTTCTCACACCATATCTGGTCGAGAAACTTTTGATCAGATCATGGATGCCAATCCAAACCAGAAAGTCATAATCCTCAATGAGCTAGAAGTAAAATTGCGAGGCGCTTTTGTAGAAAATGGACTGCGAGACTATATAATAAAAGACGAAAAGGGTCTGGAAGAGCTCAATACAATCATTACTGACATCCTTTCTTAGTTTTCTAATTTAAAGCTCAAAATAAAAATTTAGTAATATAAATGTAGCTAACTACATATTTTACCTATATTTGTGTAGCTAACTACATAAGTTGAAATGACAGACGATTTTTTAAAGCAACTGGGCCACCTGGCCCTAGCCTCCAGACTTAAACGCATCAGCGACAAGATGATTCACAGTGGGCGGGAGATGTACAAGCACCTCGGCCTAGACATTGAACCCAACTGGTATCTGGTTTTCAAACTTCTAAAAGAAGAAAAGGAGTTGTCGGTGACTGAAATATCAGCAGCACTTCAAATGTCACACCCCAGCATTATCAGTATTATCAACAAAATGATTAAAAGTGGATACCTCAACTCTCGAAAATGCCAGGACGATGGCCGCAAGCAATTATTGAGTCTTTCTGACAAGACTAAAAATGTATACCCTCAGCTAGAAAAAATATGGACTGCAGGTACGCAAGGCGTAGCACAAATGGTTGGTGAAACTGACTTGCTAGAGCTACTTGACATGATTGAAGCCCGACTTGACCAAAAAAGTTTTATGGAAATGACATTAGAAAATATAGAAAGCAATGGACAATAATTTTACACTCGACTATAGCGATCAGGAGTTTGAAGCCCTTCTTGATCAGGCCAAAGAAATTATTTTAGACAGATATCAAAATCTTGATGATAAACCTGCCTATGGTGGCAACACTCCCGAAGTAATAAAAGCATGGCTTAATGAGCCTTTGCCGGCCAAAGGCCAGGATAAAAAAGAACTGCTTAATTGGGTGAAAGAAAAAGTACTCGACACGGCCACCATGAACATCGGTCCCAATTTATATGCCTATGTATTGGCAGGTGGTACTCACATGTCAATCGCGGCAGAAATGCTGGCCACTTCTATAAATCAAAATGTGGGTAAATGGCACCTAGCCCCTGTTATTTCAGAAATGGAAAAGCGAGTTGTGCAATGGGGAGCCGAATTTATGGGTTATGGTAGCGATGTAGGTGGCGTATTGGTGAGTGGAGGCTCTGCAGCAAACCTAACAGGCCTTACTGTCGCGCGGAATGTGTATTTCGAAAAAGAAGATATAAGAAACAAAGGTCTATTTGGTTTCAAACCATTTATCGTTTACGCTTCTGATGAAGTACACGGGTGTGTGGACAAGAGTATAGAATTACTTGGTATTGGTATGAATCAATATCGCAAAATACCTACCGACCACAATTGCATCATCGATCTAAAAGCATTGAAACAGCAGATAGAGCAAGACATCGCAGATGGTTATCAACCGTTTTGCCTGATTGGAAATGCAGGCACCGTGAATACAGGTGCTATCGATCCTCTGGATACTTTGGCAGACATAGCCAAAGACCATAACATGTGGTACCATATCGATGGAGCCTACGGTGGCTTAGCTGGTGGTCTTCACGGACTATCAGAAAAATTTAAAGGGATTGAGCGTGCTGACTCCGTGGCTGTTGATTTTCACAAATGGCTTTATCAACCCCTTGAGGCAGGCTGTACGCTTGTGAAAAATTGGAAAAAACTCAATCAGACTTTTTATAAAAAAGCCGCTTACCTCGACACAGACACCAAAGATGATGGCCGTTTTGACTTTAACGAACATCACTTCCAACTCTCAAGAAATGCCAAGGCGCTTAAAGTATGGATGAGCTTTAAGGCCTATGGTGCTGACGCTTTTAAGCAAGCCATTCAAAAAGATATCGATTTGGCAAAATACCTGGCTGACGAAGTAGAAAAGCATGATGCGTTTGAGTTGTGCAACAACCCAGACCTATCGGTGACATGCTTTAGATATCTCGGCACCGACACTTCTCTTAAAACTGATAAAGCCTATATTGACAAGCTGAATAAGGCCATAATTCCCGCACTGGAAAAAGATGCTCGTGTGTTTATTACAGGCACCACTTTACATCAAAGACCGGTCATAAGAGCGTGTATGATAAACCACCGCATTCAGAAATCTCACATGGATCGTCTGCTCAAGGTAATCAGTGAAGTTGGCGCTGATCTGGAGAAGCAAATGCAACCATTGACTAAGGACGACAATGGATGATTTAAAAATATCTAAACCCAATCCTTCTGATCATGAAGCAATCTGGGAAATTATAAAAGTAGTGATTGCCACTGGCGATACCTATGTTTTTAATCCAGAGAGTTCTAAAGAAGATATGTTGAGCTATTGGTGTGGCAAAAACAAACACTGTCATGTGGCTAAGCTCGGCCAGAAGGTAGTAGCTACTTTTATCATTAAAGATAATCAGCCCGGCTTAGG
The DNA here is from genome assembly GCF_009711475.1 of Fulvivirga aurantia. GTDB lineage: Bacteria > Bacteroidota > Bacteroidia > Cytophagales > Cyclobacteriaceae > Fulvivirga > Fulvivirga aurantia. The sequence goes on along the minus strand of NZ_SMMD01000706.1, from coordinate 298 downwards.
CTCACACATTGCCAATGCCTCATATATGGTACACCCTGACTTTAGAGGCAGAGGAATTGGTCATAAGATTTGTAAAGCTTCACTTGACATAGCCAGAGACCTTGGTTACGAGGCCATGCAATTTAATATCGTAGTAAAATCCAATACGGCCGGAGTTAATTTGTGGCAAAAATTAGGCTTCAGCATAGTAGGAGAAATACCCAATGCTTTTAAACATGTGCAATTGGGGTTGGTAAATGCCTATGTGATGTATCGTAGCCTATAAAAAGATGGCCGGACGAGAAAAACAGCAGAGTTA
>NZ_SMMD01000805.1 GCF_009711475.1 Fulvivirga aurantia | reverse complement strand
ATGATGACTTAACCGTTACATTAGTTCAGAACGGTAATTTAAATTTGACATTAGTTGATGCATCAGGAAATTTCATTACGGATGCAGATGTGACACTTTATCAGGACGAAGCTGAATTAGAGGAGCAGGTATCTGATGAGAATGGCTTAGTAGATTTCGGCAGTTTGATTGCTGGCCCATATATGGTGGTTGTTGAAACTGAAGTAAATGGAAAAGAGTATGAATTTAATAGAGGAGTGCAGGTAGTTTCAGGCGCTACTAAACAATATGAAATCAACATAGAAAGCTATGTTGGAGAGGTTAGAGTGCAATTTAGAGACGATGATACTTATAATAAATTGGAGCAGGATGGCTTAACGGGTATTCTAGTTAAGGAAAATGACGCTTACTACATGGCAGAAGGGCTTGATGAATACATTGCTTTGTCAAATCATAAAGCTACTACTGATGGAGAAGGCGTAATGCTTTTTACAGATGTTCCGGTGGGTAGATATAGATTTATATTTTATGTAAATGATGAAATTGAAGAGACCTATACAGTTTACGTTGATAAAGACGAAGTTGATTATGAAACAATTTACGTTAATGCTTTTGATGTAATTTTTAAATCCAAAACTAAGTGGAATATAGCCTCTTTAGTAAGATCAAGTGATAACTCTGCTGTTGCTAATGATTATGTTTCCGTTGAATTTGATTTCGAGAATGAGACATGTACACTAAAGAGATCAGGTGGTTTATCTGATGTTCAGGGAAGTTACTACAAGAGTTACTATTCTTTAGATTTTTACTGGGATGGAATGTCAAATTGGAACTCTGACATTGAAAGTGCAAACGAAGGCGAGCTTAAAATTGAATACTACGATTACAATGCTTCGTCAAATGTTATTATGACACTTAATTAAATTGCTAAAAAAGAAGAAGGCTTAGTAAGCCTTCTTCTTTTTAAAAACTCACTTCCGGGGCTCTTTCTGCGCCCTCTTTAGACTCAAAAAGTGGCTTCCTTTCAAAGCCATACATCCCTGCAAAAATGTTTGCCGGAAATGATCTAATTAGCTTATTATATTCAGTTGCGGCTTCATTAAATCGATTCCTAGCAACAGTTATTCTATTTTCGGTACCTTCTAACTGTGCTTGTAGATCTAAGAAGTTTTGATTTGATTTTAAATCAGGATAACGCTCAACTGTTACCAATAGTCGAGACAAGGCACCACTTAATTGACCCTGAGCCTGTTGGAATTGTTGAATCTGAGCAGCATCTAAATTACTTGGGTCTATCTGAATGCTGGAGGCTTTACTTCTTGCCTCAACCACTCCGGTCAACACTTCCTTTTCTTGCTCTGCAAAACCCTTTACCGTGTTTACTAAATTAGGGATAAGATCAGCTCTTCGTTGGTATTGTGCCTCAACATTAGCCCATGACTGTGCTACAGTTTCTTCTTTGTCAACCATTTCGTTATATGTTCCTGCAAACAGTCTGTACAGAATAAAAACCAATACAACAATTACTCCAAGGGTAATTAAAAGTCCTTTTTTCATAATTCTAATTTCTAATATTTCGATTCAAATTTAAACGATTATATTGCAATTTATCATTTGAATACGCCTTTTTACATAGCCATGTTATTTCGAATAACTAATATACTCTTAATATTATTTCTATTAAATCCTGCTGACATTATAGCTCAGGATTTTGTGTCTATTCCACCTCTCAACGCAAGGGTCATTGATAAGACTGGCACTTTATCTAATTCACAAACTAATGCTATTGAAGCCACCCTAAGCCAGTTTGAGCAAACGAAGGGTGGTCAGATAGTTGTTTTAATGATTCCTTCTACATCATCAGAGGCTATTGAACAGTATAGTATACGAGTAGTAGAAGAGTGGAAGATAGGTAGAAAAGGTGTTGATGATGGTATATTGCTTCTAATAGCAAAAAATGATCGAAAAATCCGAATTGAGGTTGGCTACGGACTTGAAGGCGCGGTACCTGATGCTTATGCCAGCAGAGTGATAAATCAAATTATTAAACCTGAATTTAGATCAGGTGATTTTTATCATGGTATTACCAAAGGTCTTGATGCAATCATAGGACTTGTAGAAGGTGAGCAACTTCCCGAGCCAATAAGAAACGAAAGCAGTGGAGATGGTAGCTGGAGTAAATACATTAACGTGTTGTTTCCTTTCTTAATTATATTCGTTGTGGTTGGTAATTATCTGCTAAAGAAGATTCTGGGCAAAAAATTGGGTGCAGTGGCATTTTTCGTTCTACTGCTGATAGTAGGTACAGTTTTAGTCAATTTTATTGTGGGTTTATTTATTTCTACCTTTCTCACTCTTATGTTTAGTGTACCTGGAAGTAATAGCGGAGGCAGAAGAGGTGGTGGAGGATGGTATGGTGGATTTGGTGGAGGTGGAAGCTTTGGCGGAGGCGGTGGAGGCTTTAGTGGTGGAGGTGGAAGTTTTGGTGGCGGAGGAGCGTCTGGAGGTTGGTAAATTTAGGTATTATGAGTTCAAAAAAGTTCAGATTTTCAGAGAGTCAGAAAAAACAGATCAAAGAAGCAATTATTGATTTAGAAAGCCATTCTTCAGGGGAGATTGTTCCTTATTTCGCAGAAAGAAGTGATGATTATGAAGAGGCAAGGTGGAAAAGTGCGATTATATTTAGTCTATTTGGAGCTATTCTTCTAGGTTTATCGTCCTATTTCTGGTTATTACCTTTTGTAGTTACTCCACTAGAAGATGCTATATATATCGCTATTTTAATGATTGCGGGGTTCGTTTTTCCGATACTATTTCCTGCTTCAATTAGGTTTTTGCTAAATGATAATAAGCTTCATCGTAGAGTGATGGAAAGTGCTACGGAGGTATTCTTAGAAGAAGAAATTTTCAAAACGAGAGATAGGACTGGTGTGCTCATATATATAAGTGAATTAGAACATGAAGTAGTTGTGCTTGCTGATTCAGGTATAAATGCAAAGGTTGCTCAACATGAGTGGGAGGCTGTTGCAAATTTGATAATCGCTGGCGTTAAGAATAAAAAAGTTGAAGAAGGCTTGATAAAGGCTATCCATAAGTGCAAAGACCTATTGTTAGAAAACGGTTTTCATGCCAAAGATAACGACTCTAACGAGTTAAGTGATAACGTAAGGTTTGATTGAAAAAATCGATTCAAATGTCAGAACACTATAAACAAAAAAAGCCTCTCTTATGAGGAGCTTTAATGCGGTCAAGACGAACCTTCCCGATCAATCGGGTCGACACCCTGCTGCTAATCAGCTACGAATAGTGGCTAGGTGATACTTTCTAAATAATAATCCCGTCAGCCGTTTGGTTCAGAGCGTTGTAAACTAAAAAAGCTTCCCAAATGAGAAGCTTTTAAGCGGTCCGGACGAGACTCGAACTCGCGACCTCCTGCGTGACAGGCAGGCATTCTAACCAACTGAACTACCGGACCAATATGTTAATATTTTTATTATTTCGATCTAATTGAGATGTTAACTCATGCTTTGATTTAACAAGGCAGACATTTTAACCTCCCGATATCTATCGGGATGAACTACCGGACCAAAATGTTTTAATTTTTCCCCTTTCGTTTAAGGTGTTGCAAATGTATAGTGGGGGATATTGAAATGCAATACTTAACAGTAATTTATTTTAATTTTTTTCAAATTTCATTTTACCTGCTCTCAGGTTATCATAAATCAATATTAGTGCTAATTTTGTTGTAACTTTAACTAAACAGATAATGCTATTGGATTTTGAAAAACCTATCGCAGAGTTAGAGGCTAAACTTGATGATATGAAGCGAATCGCTACAGAAAGTGATGTAGACGTCAAGGATGCCGTAAAATCGTTGGAAACGAAAATTAAAAATCTGAAAAAGGATACATTTAATAACCTTACTCGCTGGCAGCGCGTACAGCTATCTCGCCATCCTGAGAGGCCTTATACCTTAGATTATATCTATGAAATGTCTGATGACTTCGTAGAGCTACATGGTGACCGTACCGTGAAAGACGACAAAGCCATGGTTGGTGGTTTTGCTACCATAGATGGTCAATCTTTTATGGTTATTGGTCAACAAAAAGGTAGAAATACTAAACAGCGCCAAATGCGTAATTTTGGCATGGCCAATCCTGAAGGTTATAGAAAGGCACTAAGGCTGATGAAATTGGCTGAAAAGTTTAATAAGCCGATTATAACACTGATAGATACTCCCGGAGCTTTTCCTGGTCTCGAGGCTGAAGAAAGAGGTCAGGGTGAGGCAATTGCGCGTAATCTTAAAGAGATGTTCATGCTCAAGGTGCCGGTGATTTGTGTAATAATAGGCGAGGGTGCTTCTGGTGGAGCGCTCGGTATTGGAATAGGAGACAGAGTACTTATGCTCGAGAACTCCTGGTATTCAGTTATATCCCCGGAAAACTGCTCGACCATTCTTTGGAGAAGTTGGGATTATAAAGAACAAGCTGCTGAAGCCCTAAAGCCAACTGCTTATGATATGAAAGAGCTAAACATGATCGATGGTATTGTGAAAGAACCTTTGGGTGGAGCGCATACCGATATGAGTTGGATGGCCAAGCAGTTGAAGAAAACAATTCTCGATCATACGAAAGAATTGATGGAATTATCTCCGGAACAACGAATCGAAAAAAGAATTGATAAATTCTGTGCAATTGGAGTTGTCAAAGAGTAGTTTACAAAAACTTACATTAATTTAAAGCCATAATTTTTTATGGCTTTTATTTTTTGTGTACTATGAAAAACATCAATTGGAAGGATCACTTAGTAAATCTGTTTGTCGTAATAATTGGCATAACAGTAGCATTTGCACTGAATAGATTTGCTGAAAATAGCAAAGAGCAGGCTTTGGAGAAAGAATACTTAAAGAGCTTTCTTGATGATTTAAATAAAGATATAGAACAGCTCATCGTATTAAGTGATACATCAACATATTGGATGAAGAACAACAAGCGATTGACAGAGGTCATTACTTCTGAAGACTTGAGTAATGATTCACTTTTTTATTATGTAATTAGTCTATACTCTTTGGCAGAATTTACTGCACAGGATAATACGTACGAAACATTAAGATCTTCAGGTAATTTCTACCTTTTAGGAGACTTTAATTTAAGGAAGGATTTAACTAATGTTTACAATACACATTATAAATATATTGCCTATTTAGATGAGTATCATCGTAATCTGCAAATGAATAAATTGTCACCTTATATTAACGAAAACGTCCGGTTTACCGGAAGACCAGTAATTGCAAATACTGAATTTCTCCGTGATAACTACTTCATAAATATTTCCTTTAGTGCTTTAAATGTGTTGCAGACTAAGCTAAAGGCATATGACGATGCTCTAGAGGCAATGAAAGACTTGAAAATTAGATTAGAAAATCAAACAGACTGATGCTATGAATCTACATGTGATTAATACAGGATTTTTTAAACTAGATGGAGGTGCAATGTTTGGTGTAGTACCAAAATCTCTTTGGCAACGAACCAACCCTGCTGATGAGAATAATATGTGTACCTGGGCCATGCGCTGTTTACTGATAGAGGACGGAGATCAGGCTATATTGATAGATAATGGTATTGGAAACAAACAAAGTGATAAATTTTTCTCACACTACTATTTACATGGAGATTATAGCTTAAAAGGATCTCTTAAAGAGGCAGGCTTTGACACCAATGATGTCACTGACATGTTTCTCACACATCTTCATTTTGATCATTGCGGTGGCGGAGTTGAATATAAGAATGGCGACCAATTGGAATTAGTTTTTAAGAATGCTAAATATTGGTCTAATGAAGATCACTGGAAGTGGGCTACCGAACCAAATAAAAGAGAAAAAGCCAGTTTTTTAAGTGAAAATATTTTGCCCATGCAGGAGAGTGGTCATCTTAATTTTGTGCCTGTAGGTGGTGAAACCCCTTTTTCGCAGTTTGATGTATTGATGGTAGATGGGCACACTGATAAACAAATGATTCCAAAAATCAAGTATAAGGATCACACGATTGTTTTTGCAGCAGATTTGCTACCTTCTACTGGCCATATACCATTGCCTTATGTTATGGGCTATGACACCCGACCACTGGAAACGCTCAAGGAAAAGGAAGCTTTTCTAAAATCGGCAGCCGACAATGGTTACATCATCTTTTTAGAGCATGATGCTCAAAATGAGTGTTGTACGGTAAAACATACCGAAAAAGGAGTGAGGCTCGACAAAACATTTCCTTTGAAAGAAATACTGTAGAATGGCATGAAAGTAGGCTTAGTTTTATCTGGAGGAGGGGTACGTGGGGTCGCTCATTTAGGTGTTATTAAAGCGTTAGAAGAAAATGACGTAACCATTGATTGCATTTCAGGGTCAAGTGCCGGAGCTATCGTTGGAGCTTTATATGCGGCTGGGCACGATGTACTGGACATATTAGACATAATTACACAAATCAAAACTTTTAGGTTACTACAGCCAGCCATGAGTTGGAAGGGTATCCTAACTATGGAAGTTGTTGAGAAATTCTTAGAGAAATACCTTCCCGCAGATGATTTTGATGATTTGAAAATCCCATTGTACGTTACTGCTACTAATTTGCGTACTGGTAAATCAGAAAGTTTTAATCAGGGTAGGCTAAGGCGTGTAATTTGTGCATCATCCTGCATACCAGTTATGTTCAATCCGGTGGTTTATAATGGAGAATTGTATATAGATGGTGGTATTTTAAATAATCTACCTGTGGACCCAATAAGAGAGCAGTGCGACTTTATTATCGGTAGCCATAGCAATCCTGTTGATGATAATTTTGACCCAAGAAACGTGAGAGTGGTGATGGAGCGAGCACTTATGATGGCCATTACACAAAATGTTTATCAACGAAAAAGTAGCTGCGATTTTTTTATTGAACCCAAAGGCCTGGAGCCGTACAAAGTGATGGACCTGGCCAAAGCGACTGAGATATATGAAATCGGTTACGAGTACACTAAACAGCAAATTGAGAAAGAAAACCTTCTAGATCATTTATAATGAATTTTAAAGAACAGATATTACAGGGTATACCAGAAGAACTGCCTTCTTCAAAACCTTTTGATGAGTCAGTAAATCACGCTCCTAAGCGAAAAGACATACTAACTGAAGAGGAAAAGAAACTCGCTCTTAAAAATGCATTAAGATACTTTGATCCTAAGCATCATCCTGTCTTAGTTTCAGAGTTTAGAGAAGAGTTAGAAAAGTATGGCAGGATTTATATGTATCGTTTTCGACCTGACTATGATATGTATGCCCGTCCGATTGATGAGTATCCGTTTATATCTGAGCAGGCTGGAGCTATTATGCTCATGATACAAAATAATCTAGATCCTGCAGTTGCTCAACATCCACATGAGTTAATTACATACGGTGGAAATGGGGCAGTTTTTCAAAATTGGGCGCAGTATCTGCTCACCATGCAATACTTGGCTACCATGAGCGATGAGCAAACGCTGCACATGTACTCAGGGCACCCGATGGGTCTTTTTCCGTCTGGCAAAGAGGCTCCCAGGGTTGTAGTTACCAATGGAATGATGATTCCTAATTATTCTGCTCAAGACGACTGGGAGAAATATAATGCCCTGGGTGTAACGCAATATGGGCAGATGACTGCGGGTTCATACATGTACATAGGTCCACAGGGAATTGTACATGGCACCACTATTACAGTACTTAATGCTGGTCGCAAGGTCTCAAAATCTGGTGAAGGTCTCGAAGGAAAGTTATTTGTGACTTCCGGGCTGGGTGGTATGAGTGGAGCACAACCAAAAGCAGGTAATATTGCGGGTTGTATCTCTGTGGTTGCTGAGGTCAATTCCAAAGCTATTTCAACCAGGCACTCGCAAGGATGGGTAGATGAAGTGATATGTGATCTTGTTGAACTAGTTGAACGCGTAAAAAAAGCGAAGGCAAATAAGGAAGTGGTGTCAATAGCCTATCATGGGAATATTGTTGATGTCTGGAATAAGTTTTATGATGAAGACGTATATATCGATTTAGGTTCAGACCAAACCTCGCTGCACAATCCATGGGCTGGGGGATACTATCCTGTAGCATTGAGTTTTGAAGAAGCCAATGAGATGATGGCTACCGAGCCTGATAAGTTTAAAGATTACGTGCAAGATTCACTTAGAAAGCAGGCATTAGCTATAAATAAGCATGCAGCAAAAGGCACGTATTTCTTCGACTATGGAAACGCATTTTTACTGGAAGCCTCCAGGGCAGGAGCAGATGTGGTTGCAGAAAATGGAATTGATTTTAAATACCCATCATACGTGCAAGATATTATGGGACCTATGTGTTTTGATTACGGTTTTGGTCCATTTCGATGGGTCTGTGCCAATGGGAAACCAGATGATTTAGCTAAGACTGATGAAATAGCAGCTAATGTTTTAGCTGAAATAAAGTCCTCATCGCCTGAAGAAATTCAGCAGCAAATGGATGATAACATTCGGTGGATACAGGCTGCTGGTAAGAATAAACTGGTAGTCGGATCGCAAGCTCGTATTCTTTATGCTGATGCAGAGGGAAGAATGAAAATTGCCTCTGCTTTCAACAAGGCTATTAAGCAGGGAGACATTGGTCCTATTGTTCTAGGCCGTGATCACCATGATGTATCGGGCACTGACAGTCCTTATCGAGAGACTTCAAATATATATGACGGATCGAGGTATACAGCTGATATGGCCATACAAAATGTAATAGGAGACAGTTTCAGAGGAGCTACCTGGGTGAGCATTCACAATGGTGGTGGTGTAGGCTGGGGTGAAGTTATCAATGGTGGCTTTGGTATGCTGCTGGACGGTACAGATGATGCGCAGCAGAAGTTAGAAAATATGCTGTTTTATGACGTGAATAATGGGATAGCTCGAAGAAGTTGGGCGAGAAATAAAGAGGCAATATTTGCTATCAAGAGAGAAATGGAAAG
>NZ_SMMD01000793.1 GCF_009711475.1 Fulvivirga aurantia | reverse complement strand
CATCAGATTTTTGAATAAATAAATGTGTGGACTGACCTGATGCTCCGCCAATAATTACGTCTTCTTTGCCATCACCATTGACGTCTGCTACTTCTATAGAAGGACCAAGTTTCGATTGCTTATAAGGCAATAATCCCTCAAGTTCAAAATCATCGTAATTATTTTCAACGTGCTGATAATCAAGGCCGACATCCGTCTTATCTAGTTCGACTAATAAAGTTTCAGTCTTATTTTCTGAACTCGCAGATTTAGATCTCTCAATGGCATCGACTTCATTTACTTTGATGGTTTGGTTTAAGGAAACATTGTACATAATATTTACTTTACCACCTGGCCATTGCACAAGAACTGAATCAATTTTGCCATTATAATTTCCAACACCAAATACAGCTTCAGGTGCCACAGAAGACCTATAACCCCTTACTCGCATCGATTGCACCAGTTGGCTCTGGCCTTCATAAAATATTGATACTCTAGAATATGACTCACTTGAGTTGCCAACAGTTTCTACTTTCAAATAGCCATGACCTCCCTTCTCGATAGTCGTGTTTTTGTAGACAAATGCCTGTTGATCTATATTATTCACCACCAGATCGAGATCTCCATCATTGTCTAAATCTCCATATGCTGCACCATTCGAAAAAGATGGCGTTTCAAGCCCCCAATCTGCAGACACATTCTCGTATTTGAGATCATTTTCTTGGCTATAAAGGATGTTTGATGTTTTCTCAGAAGGCATATTGAAGTATATTTTCTTCTTTTCTTCAAGTGGTACATTTCCTTTAAATTTCCGCTGGGCATAAAATACCTTTAATCTAGTATCGTTATCGGTAGCATATCTTCTGTACCCGTTCGTAACGAATATATCTTTCGATCCGTCCAGGTTGTAATCCGCCATGAGTACAGCCCAACTCCAATCAGTTTTGGCCACCCCACTTATCTGAGCAATATTTCTGAAATGATTATTGCCCATGTTAAGCTGTAGGGTGTTGTACATATATTGGTGAACAAAGTCTAAATCATCAACCAGCAAATTGAATCTTTCAGTATTCATTGAAGCCATCAATGTCTTTGACCTGTAATGACTGGAAGCTGACATGTCTAAGACAAAAATATCTGGTTTCAGGTCATTATTGACATCAGCTATATCAACCCCCATTCCATAAAATGAGACCTGACGAGTATGCTTTTTTATTTGATCTTTAAATGTTCCATCACCTTGATTGATATACATGGCATCGGGGATATAGTAATCATTGGCGATATAAATGTCGAGAAGATTATCATCGTTGAGATCTGCGATAGAAAGTCCTAACCCAAAAGTTGGGTTTAATAAACCGGCAGCCTTTGTTACATCGCTGAATTTTCCATTGTCATTTTCATAAAGATGACTTGAGCTCTTATATTTTAGCTCATCATTATCTTTGAGCATTTCAAAGAGCTGTGTAGGAGGGATTCCAAAAAGTGGTGTTTCGTTCATGACGAAACAATCGAGGTCACCATCAGAGTCATAATCAAAAAATGCCGCCTGAGTACTTATAGCATTATCATCTAGACCATACTCTGCTGCTTTTTCAGTAAAACTGTTATTCTGATTGTTAATAAAAAGTAGATTCGTCCTTTTACTTTCATCGGGCCCTCCCCGACTTATGTATATATCTAACCAATCGTCTTTATTGATGTCTACTAACACAACGCCATTAGACCATCCACTGTATTCGGCCAGTCCGGATTGTTCAGTTATGTCTTCAAAAATAAAATCACCTTGGTTGATATAAATTCTATTATTAACCTGATTGGCTGTAAATACTACGTCATTTAAGCCATCATTATTCAAATCACCGATGGCTACTCCTGACCCATTGAAAAAGTAATCGTAATCAAAAACATTGTATCCGTTACTGAGGTCTTCAGACAGACTATTAGAAAAATCGATACCGGTTTTTTCAGTGGTTAGTAATTCAAAAACTTTATTAGAGGGCTCTCGCTCATTGGTTTCTTTTTCTATTGAACCACACGACTGAACAATTATAACAGTAGCTATAAATATTTTGATGTGACTGCTCATACCACTAATTGATAATTAAAAGACCCTGCTGATACCAGCAGGGTCTTTAGTTTTAAAAAAGTTAAAACAGACTAATTCAATAATGTAATTGATAGATTCTCTGACGCTTCATTTCCGGTTTCATCTTTAGCTCCGGTGATCACGACATCAAAATTCAGAATTTGATTAGGTATTTTAGAACCACCAATTGTCGGTGTGAATGTCAGAATAAGCATCTGACTACCCGCTACTACTGGTTTTTCAACTACAAAATCATCAAACTGAGCTGACGACACATCATAAGATACAGAGTCACCAGCCAGGGGCTCTCCAAAATCGAAAGTTAAAGAAACCTTATCAATCTGCCCATTTTGGACTATTACTTCACTATCAGCTACAGATGCGGTTATTACATTATCTATAATAAACGCATTTTTAAATGTTTGAGTGTATGATGGAAATCCTGATACTATTTCTGCCCCATTAAAACTAAAAGACACAGTGTCAGCATTTGCTGCGCCTGCTGTATAAACAAAAAAGTATACATCTTCATCATCCGTAGACTGAGTCCAGACGCCCTGTACATCATCAGTGTTACCTCCAGCCGACACACGGGTAATCGTAGGGTCGGTAATTAAATTACCATCACTGAAGGTCACAAAAACAGTATCTTGTGCTCCAGCCATTAGTCTTCCATTTGATTTGGCACCAAGACTAAACTCCACTATCTCAACCCTGTTAGGATCCTGGATTACTGGCGCGTACCGAAACTGTGAATTGAAGTATGAGAACCTACCTGTTCGTGTTACGTCACTTGTAGCATTACTAAGGTTAAACACTCTTCCATCTGTTAGTACTAACTCAAAATCAATTAGAAACACATCGTCCACGCTGAAATTTCCAGCGGATGTTCCTACATGATTTGCAAGTTCATTAAGCGTGGCTGAAAAAGTCGCCTTAGGAAGCCCATTGGCACTAGTTTCATTAAACTCAGCCGCAGAGATTGTTTCAAAAGTTGAAATTGCAACAGTATCAGTTCCAATATCATCCTGGTCGGCAAAGCCAACATTTACTCTAACTTCCTGAAGAAGCGATCCCTCAGCTCCATCTTGTACTTCGAGCTCGATTGTATAAGTCGAACTCAAATCAGCACTATCAAGGGCATTTACTTCACCAAGATTTCGAATTACAGCTCCCGTCTCAACACCATCGATAATTTCATTTACCAATTTTTCTTCACTGCACGATGCTGCTACAATAAGCAACAGCGTGACAAAAAGTGATTGCAGTATATATTTCATAACTATTGGATTAAATTTTAATTAGCTAAAAGTGTTGTACCTGTATCCCAGAACACGCGGTCTTGCACACCATCCTTCTGAGCAACAGCAGAATTTCGTTCTACAAATACCGGAGGGTAGAAAAACGATCTGAAAAAATCACCTGGTTCTTCTTCCAAATTCGGCTGTAGGGTTGAAGGTCGCCCTGTTCTTCTGTAGTAATTCAGGCCATCGAGACCATTACCAAAGAGCGTGACAAAATACTCAGAACCAAGTATATTAAGTCGCTCACCTTCAGATGAGGCACTCGCAAAAATTTGTGCCAGCTCGGTTTGGTAAGCCACATCATCATCTTCATCAGGCAACTCTGAGATATCGGCTGTAGCATCTCTTGAACCAAATTCTCTTACTTTAGCAAAAGATTTTCCCACACCACTTACTAAGCGATCTTGTGCCACTGCTACATTACCATCGATTAAGGCCATTTCTGCCCTCATCATATCTACCCAGCTAGCCAACATAATGGGTGTAATACCAGCTCCTTGAGCACCAAGACTTATACTTGCAATTACTTCAAAAGAATTGTCGTCTAATCTACCTCCCACGGGATAAACACCATAAGCAGTCCTCAACTGTCCATCTGGTGGTATACCATCATCGTCACCATGATCTCTACCCCAATAACCTTCTGGCAAACTGCAGAAAACATCGTTAGCCCCATAATGATCAGGCTTCGTCTCTTCTACGCAGTTTATCAAATTAGGATTGTCCTGAGGCACAAAACTGGTTTGTCTGTAGAAGTAGTACTTCATCCGAGGATCTGGGCCTTCAAATACAGCAACCCCATTGTTTTGCTTATCATTCTGCATGTAATCCATCAGCCAGTTAGACATATAGGTGTTTGCCCCTCCAGGTGTGTAATTGGTGATGTATTCAGGATGTCTGGTATCAGGATTATTATTAGAAATCCCCCATTCAAACTGAAAATCCTGACTGTTTGAGGTTATAAATTCTCCACTCGTTACAATATCATTGAATTTACTTTCAGCACTAGTGTCTACTAATCGTGTAGCTACATAGATTTTCATCTTAATACTGTTAGCCGCAGCAATCCAATTGTCCCAATTGCCTGAATAAAACAAGTCATTAGAAGGTTCTAATGAAGAAATTATTTCAGTATTAAAATTGGTAATTGCATTATCTAGCAATGTAACTGCAGCAGCATATACACTTTCACCACCATCGCCAGCTACCCCAGGGTTGAGGTTTGCCCCACCCTGAAGTGCTTCTTCATAAGGAATATCGCCAAAAAAGTCGACAAGCGTTACAATAATGTATGCCTCAATAACCTGAGCCATTCCAATATGATGAAGTTGTCCGGCTTCTTCGGCTAAAATGGTCATTTCTCTTATATCCTTTAATATTTTCTGATAAGAGTCTTCCCATTCTTCGTCAAATCGGGTTGGGGCAAAGGCGTTCTGATAATTCCTTCCGTCCATATTAAGAATACGAACAGTCTCAGCAGCCTCCACTTCCAAAGAAGCTATGAGCGCTCCAAAGTTTACCTGCACTTCGTTGATGTAAAGATCTGCAGTAGCCTCATCAGTGGCTAAACCGTTTGGATTTTTAGTTAAATCCAGTTCTGTTGTATCACAACCTGCCATAAAAAACACTACCGCGGCTATGATTGACTTATATATATTTTTCATAGTCATTTTTCTTTAGAATGTGAATTTTAAAGTACCGCCATATCGTTTCGAGCTTGGCCCGTTGAGATAATCAAAACCTTGTCCGTTACCAACTCCCAAACCAGCTACGTTAGGATCGAAGTTTGTCCCCTCCGGAATGTTAACTGCTTCGTACCAAAGGTTAAACCCAGAGGCTGTAAGTGTTACCGAGCCAAATGGTGTTTTGTCTAAGATATTTTTTGGTAGAGCATAACTCAGTGATATCTCCTGAAGCCTAATAGTCGTGGCATCAAATACACCTAACTCATCAGGACCAAAAAGCACATTGTCGAAATAAAAACTAGAGTTGTTGGTTTGTAGGTCATTTTCAACATACACAGGGTCTGCATTTGACCCTACATTTTTAACACCTGGTAAGATAAAGGTGCCCAGTCGATCTTCTGTATCGGTGGTTAAACCTCTACCGAGTAGTGTAGACACTGTTCTGGAGTAAATGTCTCCCCCTTGTACCCAGTTAATTACCGCAGATAATGTGAAATTTTTGTAATTAACAGAATTAACCACATTCAGGGTAAAATCAGGAATAGGATCTCCTATTTTAAATGTACCTTGTTCTATTACGTAGTCTCCCACACTATTTAGTACAAATTCTCCGTCTGGGCTACGTTGAATTCTATTACCCAACATGACCCCAAGTGGCTCTCCTACTTTTGCAAAATTTCCAAGATTGGAGAAACCAGCGATGGCAATCTGATCCGTTCCCGGACTTAGCTCTATTACTTCACTTTCTATTCGTGTAAAGTTTGCTCTGGCATTCCATTTTACGGCAGTGTTTGCAAAAATATCTACCCCAAGATCTATTTCTATACCTTTGTTTTCAACTTCACCAATATTGGTAAAAGTGGCAAGGAATCCTGTAGAAGGATCAAGAGGCTGTTGAACAATCAGGTCTGTTGACGTTCTCTTGTAATAAGAAAGATCCAGGTCAACTCTGTTATTCCAACCGAAAATTTCTAATCCTACTTCAAATTCTTCCTGTCTTTCTGGTTTCAAGTCAGGGTTACCTAATAACGAACCAGTTGTGTTAGAAGAAATTGTAGCACCACCCGGATCTAGGAACTTTCTGGAGTTTGCAGAAAGAACTGAAACGGTCGGATAGCCTTCTCTAAACCCTGCTGAGGTTCCGAAACCTGCTCTAATCTTGAGTAGGTTCAGAATGTTAGGGTTATTGGTTAGAGATGGAAGAATTTCTGACAATATTACCGCTGTACTTATACTAGGATAAAATAGTGAGCGATTGTCTTCTGAGAAATTAGATACGGCATCCCTACGACCAGCTAATGTCACAAATAAATAACCGTTATAGTCAAACTCAGCCTGACCGAAGAGCCCTACAATATTCTGCTCTTCAAAATATTGGATTGGAGATTGATCAGTAAAGTTAAAGTGTCTGAAAGTACCAAAAGCCACTTGATTTACACTTGTTACTCCTTGTCTGTCTAGTACAGTTCTTCTACTTGTTGCACCCAGGTTGAAGTTTAACCTCAGTAACTCTGTGATATTATAATCGCCATTAAGCGTCAAAGTGTGGTCCCAAATTGTATTTTGGTTATCAAAGGTTCTATATAAACCAGTAAGAGGCCCTTCAACACCCCCTTTATTTTGTCCACTTTCGTTTCTCTCGTTGTAAATATCATAACCAAGACGATAAGCTACATTCAGATTTTCAGTTATGTCATAGCTCGTACCTAAAGTACCAAATACCCTATTTGTCAATTGGCTATTAAAAGCATTGGCCACCGTCCATCTTGGGTTTTGGATATCATTACCATTTCTGTAATAGACACTACTTCCATCTATCGGATTTTCAAATGGAAGATTCATCAAATCAATACTTCTTGGAGTAAAGAAAACGTGTCCGAAAACGGAAGACGAAACTGGATTGTTACCATCTGGATCAAAAGCTCCATTTCCTTCACTTGCAGAAACCGGAGGTGATTGCCAATCAGTTCTTGACAAAGTCATGGTACCGTTAATAGAGAGTCCATTATTTAGTTTGGTGTTACCTCCAACGCTAAAAGATATTCTTTCTAGTTCGTTGCCTGGGGTAAATCCTTCATCGTTTAAGTAACCAAAATTTAGGTTGTAGGTACTTCTACCATCATCGCTAACACCTCGTGCATTGACTGATGTGTTAGAAACGATTCCTGTTCTAAAAAACTCAGAAACATTATCATAAGGTACCCATGGGTAATCATGATCCGGTTGACCTTCTTGAAATTGAGGAAAAGCCGCTCTAAGAGCAGGGTTTGAATACTGAGAGTATGGGTGAGGTAGATTACCGTTTTCATCTATTGAAGAATCATTAGCCCAGCCTGCCAGACCTTCTTCATAGAAGCCCGGTCCCCAGTTACTAAAGAACCATCCAAACACCTGGTCAAATCCATTACCAAAGCTATCCTGATAATCTGGAAGTGAAGCAATCTTATTTGCAAACACTGATTGGGATACTGAGATATCCATTTTTTTACTTGCAGTACCAGAGGCTCCTGATTTGGTCGTAATAAGTACCACTCCGTTACGACCCTGTGTACCGTAAAGTGTGGCTGCTGCAAGACCCTTCAAAATATTGATTGATTCAATATTGTTAGGATCTAGATCCACAAAACGTGAAGAACCACTACTGGCACCATCTACAAAGTCACGGCCGCCATCATTATCCCCATCAGCAGAGTTTGTGTTGGTATTAAATGGTACACCATCAATGATAAACAATGGTTGGTTATTACCGGTAAAGGAGGTATATCCTCTAATAAGAATATTAGTACCGGATCCGGATAAGCCACTTTGCTGTGTAATTTGTACACCGGAAGCTTTACTTCTGAGTGACCGAACTACATCGCCCTCAGTTTTATCAGCAACTGCATCTTCATCTAGTGTACTTACAGCAAATCCAAGTGCTTCTTTTTTCCGCTCTATACCTTGAGCAGTCACCACAACTTCAGAAAGTTGTTGTACATCGGAGGCCATTGCAACATCAATCACTGATCTACTACCCACATCAATTTGTTGGGTTTCAAGACCAATGAATGAGAAGATCAAAGTACCTCCCTCATCAGGAATCGACAAACGGTAGTCACCTTCGACATCGGTAACCGTACCAACTGTTGTTCCCTTCAAAACTACGTTTACACCAGGCAGAGCGCTTCCGTCATCGGAGCTTGTTACTTTACCTGTAATGGTTCTGTCTTGTGCCATTACAAAAATGGCAAAAGAGAAAAACCAAAAAAACAGTAATAGTTTTTTCATAGGTTTTTTGGGTTAGGTTTGACATATAAATTCCCCCTAGGTTGGAGGGACTCAAATCAAGATACAAAAAAA
>NZ_SMMD01000766.1 GCF_009711475.1 Fulvivirga aurantia | reverse complement strand
ACCAACCTGATGAGTTCTCGGCTAACCTATTCTCAGAAAATGCCCCTGCGTTATAACCTCCTCCCCCTGAAATCTTTTTTAAACCGTTACTAACCGTCTCCTGTACTCCAACTTTATTATTCCATGTAATATTATTTCCAATATTTCGTGCCTCAGCTCCCAATGAGTTATAAATTGGACTTGAGGGTGATGTATAATCGATAACTCTAAAGTAATAGTTCTGATTAATCTCTGTCAGATTACGGATATTAAATGTTGTACCGGTGCCATTATAGACTACAAAGTGGCCTGGTGCTATCTCGTCTCCCTGACCAAAAACTTCATTTGCATTGTATGTAAACCCATCTTCTGGCACAGAGGTTATAGGTTCTCCCATTCTGGCTATAACTATACTATGTGTACCATCTCCTCTCACGAAGTTACCAACCCCTGATTCTCCAAATTTTAAGACCTGCAAATCGCTTGAATAAACATTAGTTGGCACCTCAAACGTAGCAAACACATCTTTTACCTCATCATTATGATTAAAAAATGAAGCATCAATACTTAAATCGGAATGGCTCGATTTTTCCGATGTATAAAAAAGCTCATTATTTCTAAAATATCTTATTTTACCTGATTGTCTTTCGACTCTAAACTCATCATTGGCTTTGACCCCTGTAGCTTCATACTTTTTTACTCCTCTTTCATATACATAATAGTTGTTATTAAATATAAATATTGAGTAATCGATACTAAGGTAGTTGACGTCTGCATTGTGTTTTGAGAGTCCCATAAAAAGTCTTGCATTCTGATTGGCAACTACAAATTCAAAATACCCATCTTCTCCTAAAGGCAGTCTGTTTTTTGAATAAGCTCCTGCATTGTAACCAGCGGTTGTTATGGATTTTCGTAAACCATTGGAAGATGTAGGGGTAACGCTAACGATATCTTGCCACTCAACCGTCTCTAAACAGCTTGTGGTAGAATAAGGCAAGGCTGCTAAATCACTAATTTCTGCTGCTGACAATGCTTTATTATAAATCTCAAGTTGGTCTATTTTTCCTAGTAAGAAACGAGCATCTGAGTTATCTATTCGCGAATAGCCAATCGTTAGGTCTTCTTCATTAACATTTATGGTTGAAAGAGCTTCATCTTTGTATTTAACTACACCTGTGTCTTCCTCTCCATCTATGTACAGCCTTAGATCACCATTATCAAAAGTAAAAGTAATATGATGCCATTGGTCATCAAAAACGGCTATTGATGAATAGTATATCTTTTGTTTAGTTCCAGTGCCATCACTACTAATTGTGATTTGAAGTCTGTCCTGCGGTTGGCCATTTATAGTTGTGGAAGATAATAGCCACCCTTTTTTGTTGTGTACATTTCCTCCTACATGTTGTGAGGCTATGGTACCGACATTGCTTTGTGCCGGTGCTTTAACCCAACCTGCGACAGAAAGCTGTTGACCATACTTAAGGTTCTCTGAAAACGGTATGTAAGCACGGTCATCAACCCCATCAAAACTAAGTGCTTGTCCGTTATAGCCTGGAGACCAGGTGGCACCATTGACGGTACCGTTTAGCGTACCTGAATTGTCGGTGAGTATGGTGCCATCGCAAGAGTTAAAATCGTAAGACGCTTCAAAATTGCAGTAACCTGGATTACTTAGTTCTGATGCAAATTGATTTATTTCGGTAGGCGAAAGTGACTTGTTGTAAATATGGATGTTATCTAGCGAACCTTTTAATGGTAAATGTAAATCGCCATTATTAGCGGATGGATAAATTCCGAAATAAACAGGGAAATCGCTGTTACCTGGGGTAGTGTAACTTAAGACTCCTGTACCATCTTCATTCCCATCCACATATATAGTTGCTGTACTTCCGTCACCAACTACTGCCACATGATGCCAATTATTGTCGCTTATAGTACCAATTGCTCCTGAAATCTTGTTGTACTCATTAGATCTCCCGGTAGTCGATTGAAACACTATCTGCTTATTACCAAATGTACCTGACCCCGATGGCTCATAGCGTAGACTAAAGCCTTTTGAAACCCATCCACCACTATTGGCGATAAAAATGTTTCTACTATTCAAATCATCAATTTTAACCCAGGTAGCAATCGTAAAAACTCCGGTATTTTGTACAAATGAAAAATCATCTTCACTACCCTCGATTTTCACATAATCGTCAACTCCATCAAATTTTAAACCCTGCCCCTCATACCCTGCTATCCATTTTGCCCCATGTACCGTTCCGTTAAGGGTGCCTATATTGTCGGTAAGTACCGTACCCTCGCAAGCGTTGAAGTCGTAACTACTAACTTTTCCAGTGAATTGTATGCTCAAGTCGAAGGTTGAAGTTTCTACTCCATCTGCATAACCCCCTGAACCTACTGAAAGGTAATACCAATTACCTTCGATTAAGTTGTTGACAGATATTTTATTACCATTGTTAAATCTTACAAAACCAATTTGATTGTTACTCTCATCCATGAGATACACGACATATGTATTAGGCATATTCCCACGAATCAATTCTATACTTGCATTGGCTTTATTTGCACGAAACTTAAACCAAACATTACCATGGTTGTAAGATGGTTGATTATCTTTTGTAGCATAATAGTTATCAAAAGCTTCGTTGCTGGAGGTCCAGCTTAGTCCTGAAAAACTGATATCTAACGCGTCTTCCTGAAAATCATTTTGGATATCATCATTGAAACATAAATCAAAACTGCTTTCACTACCTCCCCCTACTGACAAATAATACCAGTTTCCGACAACCAATTTATTACTAGATACATCATAACCCAGATTAAACCTGGTTGCATCAATTTCATTATCATTCTCATCATACAATGCCATTACATAACCAGTTAAAGCACCAGCATCAGCCTTCGAAATTTTGATTTGTATACCATTGGTCTGTGCCTGAAACTTAAACCAAACATTATTTTTTAGGTTTGTATAAACTGAAGGAGGTACCCCATCATTGGTGGCTCCAAAATTGTTGTAAGATTTGCCCGAAGAACAGGCTTTTGTTAATGACGTTATTTCCAAGGCATTTACCTTGTCATCATTTGTAGCAATCTCACTACCAAAAGAAACTTGTGCTCCGGTAACTTCTGCACCCGTATGGTAGATAGACACATCTACTAATAGTGAACTAGTAGAGGGTGTAGGTGATGTATGAAATGCCACCCCATTTTTCTTAAAAACAATTTCATTATTTATTCGCTCCAGGCGATATACATCTCCAGCTACAGCCGGATCATATCCAGCTTTCCAACTGCCTTTCTCCAAAATAGAAATGTTGCCATTGCTGTGCAGTCTTATTGCATAATCAATCGTTTTACTCTCATCAACATTAATCTCTGATAGACCGAAAATATACTCAACTCCCACGGTTGATATGGTAAATTCTGCCCATCCATCGGTATTAGCTGCAAGTACTTCTTCAGAAGCTGCGCCTGCATTGGTAGTTCCCCAACCCGCTGTCTTTTTTAAAGCATTATCGGGTTGTACTTCTACGCCTGCAAGATCCGTCCAGGTGACAGGAGTTTGGGCTTTTGCTGATATAACAGGAATACCAAAAACAAGAAGAAACAAGAAAAGCAGGGAGCAATAGTATTTTATATTCATTGTGGTTGATTTCGTTGATTAGAAACTTGGTGTTTCAGATATATTATCCCCTCTTTTCCTTTTCTTCGTTACTCAATTTTTCTAACTGTTCAAGATATTTGGGCTGTTCTGCACTTTCTTCTTTAAACAAGTTTTTATTTTCTAATTCCGGCACAAAAGGTCTATACAGCTGCATAAGATGTGCGATATCAACTGAAGGCTGGATTTGAATATTCGGAAGTTGGTGAAATTGTTTCGGATCCTGTTTCGGGTTAAAACTGGAGACCTGAAACAATGATGTCATATCAGTTTTGTAGTAATTTAACAGCATACTAAATGCATCTTCCATAAAGCCTGATTCATCGCTCAGATCATCAGGGCTATTGATGCGCTCTAACCATCCATTGATATTGTAAACGAAGTCAATTCCTTGCATATCACCACCCAACTCAATTCTCTTTAATGGCCCATGCAGATAGTAGGTATAACTTGCTTGTAGCTGAGCTTCTGTTTCATTTGGCAAATTGACATAAGGAATACTCCCATTCAAACTGGTATAAACCCGATCCAATCTTTTATTGGCATCATAAGTATAGTAATGGTAAAAGGCGTCTCTCTTTGCCTGATCTGAGCCATACGCTTCATAGCCTACCTGTAAAACATTTCCCAAAAAGTCATAATCATATTTGAGCAAGAAAGTACGACTTAGCGGCCCTGATAAACCATTTGGTTTTTGTGCCATCCAGGTTACGCGGCCTTGTTCGTCATAACTGTACCACGTGGTGATGTGCTCATTTTCAGTATATGAAGCTGCACCCATGACAAAGTCTTGTTGAACGCTGGCGGGTACGTTTGGAATTGAGGTAACCGGTTGATCATAATAAGTTTTCACCCAATCTGTTTTGTCGCTGTTACTCCATGAATTGAAACCAAGGTTTTCCAGTATTGCATTAGTGTCGGTACCAAACAATAAGCTTCCTGTATACTCTCCTGATTCTATGGGGCGTCCTAAATTATCATAATCGGTATATGAAAATCGTCCATTTTCCTTTTGTTTCTGATTTTGTGAGAATCGTATGGTTCCATCTGTCCTATACAAATATACAGTAGTACCTGCATCTGGCTCAGTGGTGGATAATAACCAACCCTGATGGTTGTACATGTAAGTAGTTTTATCAATATTAGCATAGGCAATACCTTCTCTCCACTGTTTTACACCATTGGGAGACACTGTGCATCTTAGGCGGCCTGCATTATCATAAAAGTTGTATGAAACATTCCCATAACTGTCCCGATAATTAATTGTAGTTGTAGCTGAAGAAATTACTCTATAAAACCCTGGGTTCAATAATTTTGATCCCCCAGAAACTGGAATATGATCATCTGTAATTATATTCTCAAGTTGATAACTACCGGATGAAGTGAAATTTACAGTAGCAGGATTCAGCAAATAGAAATAAATAAAATTACCTTCTGAGTTAGTTCTGGTGTGAGAGAGTTCTCGATTCCCCTTCAGTGCACTCATGAGTACATTTCCCTGTCTATCTGAAACGGAAAGTGAGAATTTACCATTGACATCACGCCTCACGCTCACTGTAGACTCATTGGCAAGATCACCTGTAGGTCTTGGAATTCCAGGAAGTGTGAGTGCTTTAAGGGTGAAGTAATCAGCTAATTCCCCACTTACAGCAAAAGTACCATTCCAGGACTCATTTCCCGATCCCATGCGATGTACCTCACCAGGTCCAGCGGTACGCCTCACCGCACCTGACCCATCATTATAAAATTCGCTAAGTGAGTAAGGAAAACCCGTAACCGGTACGTTATCTTCGATGTCATTATTTTCGCTATAGTACCAGCCTAACGTGTTTCTATTCGAATTTCCAACAGGATTTCCTAAGTCTGAATAAGTATATGTATTACCAGCGGTATTTTCTATGAATTGTGGCTGGTAGAAAAAATTAGATAAGTCCGTAGGGCTGGCTAAAGCACTGAATACAGCTCTATCGTATTCATCTTTTATGGGTTGATTTATAATTACTGTACTATTCTGAACATCCCTTGATTGAGACTGTAATAGTTGACCACTCTCATCAAAATAGCTTCTTGAAGCACCCAAAGTTTGCCCATCCTCATCGTAAGTGGTGGACGTAATCATATTAAGACCATATTCTTTCGCCATGGACAATTTAACTTCATTAGTGGGCAACAGATCGCACCCTATTCCAAATTGTATTATTGCTTTAGCCAAGGTCTCTCGACCAAGATTTTTATAGGTATACTTTTCAGCAGTACTACCTGTAGTCCATTTTTCTCCGTTATCTCTACTGATTTGCCATTCAACCACATTCCCTGAAAGGTTATGTACTCGAACAGACCCACTATTATTTCCAGGCTTTAGGTATCTGCTTCCTATGGCCCTTCCAACTTCGCCATTTTCAACAATATTGATAAAACTAATGTCGGAATAGTAATCATCACACCTGTCATCTACATGTAATACAGCTCGGTAGTAAGCCTCTTCAGTAATATTGGCGAGTTGCAACTGCGATTGAGTACTAGAATTATATGATGCCCATATTATCTTACCATCAGTATCTTTCATCCCTTTTTCCCAACCAGTAATTGTACCTCCGTTTCCTGTAAGCTCTAATGTAAGATCTACACCATGGCAAACATCAAAGTCAGGAAGAGTTCCCTCTTCAGGTTGGTTTATTAAAATAAAGTTTAAAGTGTTTGAGTACTTTAAACCACATCCCTCAAAATTATCAAACCTTAATCTATAGCTTTGAGTGGTAGTTATTTCAATGTAGGTACCTGATTCTACAAAATAATCCATAAAGGGCCCACCTTCAATACTCCTTTCAAGCTGCATATTCTCACCCCATGGTATATTTAGCTGAACTTGAGGTAATAAAAATTTACCATCCTGACCTTCACAGATAACTAAATCTTCAGTTCGGTTGTCAGCATAAGTAAGAATAGGTACATTTTTCTTTACAACAGTAAACGTTTCTGACTCTTGAACAGGGCATATCGAATTGTCAGCAATAATCTTGAAATGTGTGGTCTCAGACAAGTACACAGGAAAAGGATTTGATCCTAAATTTGTCCAATTCGGGTTTCCGTTTTCACGAGAATACCATTCTATTACAGAACTTGCTCCACTTACAATTAGGCTAATATTTTGTGGGTCACAAAATTTATCCAGTCCGGAAATGACACCTCCATTGTTGGCCTCTAAAACCTCTACAAACACCACATTACTAAAAGATTCTCCACAGCTATTGTAATACCTGACCCTGACGTAGGTTGACTCCGTAAAGTTTATAACGTATCTATCCTGATCATCACGTAAAATATCTAAATCATTAAAAGAATTATAATCTATATTATTAAGTGAATATTGCCATTGAAATTCAGTAGCTGGTGACATTTGCTGTTCAGGTGCAAATTCAAATTCGTAATCCACTGATCCACAGCCACCACCAGCGAGATATTCTCTGCCGATAATTTGGTTTTCAGAAGGCAGTGCAGTGTATGAAATTGTAAAAACATCGGTGACAACTTCACCACAAGCTCCTGTAAGAATGGTCGCCTTTAATTGTGTATCTCCAGACAGGCTATTAAATGAGATACTACTACTTTGACTGCTTCCCGGTACTGTGCTCCAACTACTCCAGAAATGGCTACCTGTTTTATTTCGACTTTGCCAATACTCTATAGTGCTTGAATTATTGGTTACGGTATATGTGCCTGAATTACCTTCACAAAGATCAGAGGGACCAGAAATCGTCCCCGGAGAATAAACTTCATTTATAATATAGGTTTCAGGGTCATGATTATCATCCGACTCAGTAAAACTATGGGTGACACTATAATTCGCCTGGTTAAGGAACCATCTAACGTCAACCTCATCTCTATTAGCTAAACCTATCACTTCACCCCCTTGTACCTCCCAATTATGTCCATATGCTGGATTCCCCGCATACTTTAAAGTGT
>NZ_SMMD01000642.1 GCF_009711475.1 Fulvivirga aurantia | reverse complement strand
CCAACTTCGGAAATGCTCGAAGTTATGATGCAGGCCAAAGTGGGTGATGACGTTTTCGGAGAAGACCCAAATGTTAATTTGCTCGAACAAAAATGTGCTGAGATGTTCAACATGGAAGCCTCTATATTTTGCCCCTCTGGCACCATGACAAATCAAATCGGAATAAACGTATTATCAAGGCCTTACGAG
This sequence comes from Fulvivirga aurantia, assembly GCF_009711475.1. Lineage (GTDB taxonomy): Bacteria > Bacteroidota > Bacteroidia > Cytophagales > Cyclobacteriaceae > Fulvivirga > Fulvivirga aurantia. Next base: position 4,901 of record NZ_SMMD01000642.1, on the reverse strand, counting down.
GAAATTATTTGCTATAAAGGTGCCCATATCTATAAGTATGAGGGGGGTGGAATCGCAGGTAATAGCGGCCTGTCATTTAGACTTCTCGAGGGTGATCGAGGGGTGTTAGATTTAGATGAAATACTGGCAAATATCAATGTCGATGACATACATTTTCCAGTAACCAGTATCGTAGAATTGGAGAACACAGTCAACAAAGGTGGGGGAAAATGTTACACACTTGAGGAAATTTCTTCCATCAGTAATGGCTCGCGAGCGCATGGTATGAAAATGCACCTAGATGGTGCGCGACTTTTTAATGCCCTCGTAGCTACCGGAGATAAGTCAGAAGATTACGGGCACTATTTTGATACTATTTCTATTTGTTTGTCAAAAGGTCTCGGTGCTCCGGTTGGTTCTATATTATTGGGCAGCAATGATTTAATGAAGCAAGCAAGGAGAGTAAGAAAATATTTTGGTGGGGGTATGCGGCAAGCTGGCTATTTAGCGGCAGCGGGAATTTATGCCTTAGATAATCATGTTGATCGATTAGCTCAAGACCACCATAGGGCCAAGCAGCTTGAAGTTGTACTTAAAAACCAGGGTTATGTCAAGGAGGTGTTACCTGTAGAAACCAATATCGTAATTTTCGAATTACAAGATGGAATTACTGCAGAGGCTTGTTTAGATAAATTAAAAGCAAAAGGAGTATTGGCAGTTCCCTTCGGGCCAAGTGAAGTACGGTTTGTTACTCACTTAGATTATGACGATGATATGCTGGAAAAAACAGTGCAAGCAATCAAGACACTTTCATTTTAAAACATTTTGCTTGTGGGCGAAATAGTAGATTACTGCGGCACCCAAGCTAAAGATGAAAGCAAATAAGGTCCACAACACTCTGTTTTGGTTGGTTAAATTACTGTTTACCATCCAGATGTCGTAGATCATCCATAATGCACTTATTAAAGCCAATAAATAGAAAAAGCCACTCATAGTGCCCAAAGGTTACTCATTTATTTTTTACTTACCAAGTAAACTCCTGTCATGATTATCAATGAGTAAGCAATTGTTGTAAAATCTAAAGGGTCATGACGCACCGAGATTGCTACGATTGTGGCGAAAACAGGCTGTAAGTACATGTAAATCCCTACAACAGAACTATTGACAAACTTGAGAGACCAAACATTGAGTAGGTAAACTAGAAATGTTGCCATTACAATTACAAAGACAATACTCAGCCAAACATACATGGGTATTGTTGCCCATTGCACATCTAAAAATTGATTAGTACCAAAAGGAATAATAATTAGCCAGCCAAAAAAGAAAACCCACTTGATGACTGTAGTAGCTTTATATCTAGCCATGAGTGGTTTCACGATCACTAAATATACGGCATAGCTCGCCCCATTTATGAGCACAAGAAGGTCGCCTAAGAAGGTGCCTTTGTTAAGCGATGCCCCATCTTTGGTAATTAGTAGAAAAGCTCCAAGGGCCCCAACAAGCACTCCTACTATTTTTAGCCATGTAATTTTTTCTTTACCTAAAAAGTAGGCAGTAATCATAACAGCGATGGGAGAGGTAGTCATGATTACAGAGGCATTTATAGGAGTAGTAAGGTTCAAGCCCGAAAAAAATAACATTTGGTTGGTAGCAACACCGAAGATTCCACATAAAAAAAGAAGGCCTAAGTCTCTTTTATGCACCTTCTCTGTGCCAGTGAAGTATGAGAAGATCCAAAATAAAAGCGTGCCGCATGTTACTCTTAGTAGAATAAATCCGAATGGCTCAAGATATGCCGGCATAGCAATTTTTGCCACCGTATAGTTTGCACCATAGATAAAGGTCACAAATAATAAAATGCTATGAATTTTGAGTTTTGTAGGCACGATCAAATCTATCATTTTAAGGATTAGAATTTGCTACCTTAGCATAATTAATCGTTACCTAATCGGGTGTTGTCATAAAATAATAATTACATGTTTGATACGAGTTTGCCACTAGCTGAGCGAATGCGCCCATCGTCTCTCGATGAGCTGATAGGCCAGGAGCACTTGGTGGGGGAGAATGGTATTTTAAGAAAAACAATAAAGTCCGGAGTGGTACCTTCAATGATTTTGTGGGGGCCACCAGGTGTTGGTAAAACAACTATCGCAAATATTATTGCTAACACGGTAAAGTCACCTTTTTACACGCTCAGCGCTGTGAGTTCGGGAGTGAAAGATGTGAGAGAGGCCATAGATAAAGCTAAGCGATTAGGTAAAGCAATTTTATTTATTGATGAGATTCATAGATTTAATAAGTCGCAGCAAGACGCATTATTGGGCGCTGTGGAAAAAGGAACAATTACCCTAATTGGGGCCACAACAGAAAACCCATCATTTGAAGTAAACTCGGCCTTATTAAGTCGGTGTCAGGTATATACATTGAAGGCACTCAAGGAAGAGGACTTGCTTAATCTGGTTAAACATGTGCTCACATCAGATGAAAAGCTAAAGAAGAAAGAAGTAAATATAAAAGAGCACAAAGCGCTCCTTAATATATCTGGTGGAGACGCCAGAAAATTACTCAACCTTGTAGATCTTGTAGTTGACTCTTTGAGCGGTGATAAAATTGAAGTGACTGATAAAAAGGTTATGGACATCGCACAGCAGAGAGTGGCTATTTATGACAAGACAGGTGAGCAGCACTACGATATTATTTCTGCATTTATAAAATCGATAAGAGGAAGCGACCCTAATGCATCGGTATATTATTTAGCCAGAATGATTGAAGGTGGTGAAGATGTAAAATTTATTGCGAGAAGGCTTCTAATTTTAGCCTCCGAAGATATTGGTAATGCAAATCCAACAGCATTGGTTATCGCAAATAATGCCTTTCAGGCTGTTAATGTCATTGGTTACCCGGAAGCACGTATTATTTTGTCCCAATGTGTGACTTATCTGGCTTGTTCACCTAAAAGTAATGCAAGCTATATGGCTATTAATAAGGCGCAAAGTTTAGTAAAGCAGACAGGTGATTTACAGGTGCCAATGGCCATAAGAAATGCACCTACTAAATTGATGAAGGACGAAGGCTATGGCAAGGGCTACCAATATGCGCACAACTTCTCCAATAATTTTGTCGAGATGGAATTTATGCCTGATGAAGTTAAAAATTCCAAACTCTATGATCCTGGTAAAAATGCCCGTGAAGAAGAAATGAGAAAAAGATTGAAGGCCTTATGGAAAGATAAGTACGGCTATTAAAGCTGATGCTCGCTATTGAGTCTCTCTAATACCTGATTTTTATATAATCGACCAATCGGAAGCTCTTTACCGGGTACTTCAATGATTGTGGCTGAGTAAGTTTCAATTTTTTTAGTGGCTACGATGAATGAGCGGTGAATTCTCATAAAGCATTCCTCAGGAAGCTTTTCTTCAAGGTAGCTTATTTTTTGATGAGTAATTACATCCTTATTTGTAGTTTTTACACGCACATAATCTTTTAAACTTTCGATATATAAGATTTCGTGCAGACGCACTTTTACCATCTTTTTATCAGCCTTCAGGTAGATATATTCATCATCTTCAGATACCCCATTAGCCTCTGCTTTTTCTGGTGATTGTACTTCATAAACTTTGCCAATGGCCTTCATAAATCTTTCGAAAGAGATAGGTTTGAGAAGATAATCAATCACGTCTAACTCGTAGCCTTCGAGTGCGTAATCTCTATAAGCGGTTGTTAAGATTATCTTTGGTGGGTTTTTTAAAGATTTGATAAAATCTATACCCGTAAGTTTTGGCATTTGAATGTCGAGAAAAATGAGGTCGACAGGTTCCTTCTGAAGCATCTCAAAAGCCTTCAGCGCATTATTACACGTGGCAGTGACTTCGAGATCAGAAATTCTATCGACATAAGATTCTATGACCTCAATAGCCAGAGGTTCATCATCTACGATCATGCATTTTATCGCCATAACTAATTATTTATATCAAGTTTTAAAACCACCAGGTAAGACTCATCGGTATCCATGATTTTAAGGTCATATTTATCTTCATAGAGCAGTTCCAATCGTCTTTTTACATTGGTAAGGCCGATGCCCTCCTTGTACTGTTGCTCGTCTTTAGTAACCAGGCCACTTTTACTGTTATCAACTTTCAGCGTAAGCGTCTCATCTTTTATCGCAAGGTTTATACTTACCCAGGCCTCATCAGTTTCGCCACTTACACCATGTTTAAAGCTGTTTTCGACAAATGGCAAAATCAACATGGGAGCGATCATTTTACCGTTTACATTTCCTCGTATTTTAAATGAGATGTCGAGGTGGTCTCCATACCTGAGTTTTTCTAGAGATACATAATTTTCTAGTAACTCTATTTCTTTTTTAAGGGGTACCCGATCCGTATTGCACTCATACAGCATGTAGTTGAGTAGGTCAGATAATTTTAAAACAATAGCCGGAGCGCTGTCTGATTTTTTAAGCGTAAGCGCGTAAAGATTATTGAGCGTGTTGAATAAAAAATGCGGATGCACTTGTGCTCTTAGAAACTTCAGTTCGGCTTGCAGCTTTTCTTGTGTTAATTTTTGGTTGGTAGCCTGGTAATTGTACCAATGTTTAAAAAATTTCACCAAAGTGGCCAAGACTACCACCGGATAGATATACGTAGCAGATTTGAGTATTTTATTTGGGTATAGAAAAGTCCCCCAGGATTCGTTAGGGAAATATAGGGGCCGCTCAATATATAGCGCCACAAACCAATGTAACATACCCGATGCTAATAGCAACAAAATGAGCAGTGTGAAAAATAGGGTGTATTTTTCCTTTAATAGAAATCGTGGCAATAAAACATAAAGAGTGATATAGGTGGCAATCAACTTTTCGGGAAGGTATATCAGCTGAATTTTAAGCTGGAAAAGGTAATCTTCTTTAAAACTCCCGTATA